>CAKZQE010000292.1 GCA_937139465.1 uncultured Gammaproteobacteria bacterium | reverse complement strand
TTGGATTATCACGGCGACATGGAAACCTATGCCCTGGCCAAGCAACACCTGTTTTTGGGGCTTGAACCGCGCCACTGGGTGTTGAATGCGGCTACACCGGCTGCGGCCGAGCTGGCCCAGTTCGCACCGGCCTTCACGCTCTACGGGGACGGCGCCGGCGCCAGTGTCCATGCCGAGGACGTTGTCGCTGCACCAGCTGGCATGGCGTTTGAGTTGGTCACGCCGCTCGGCCGCGCTCCGGTGCAGTCTCGACTCATGGGGCGGTTTAACGTCGATAACCTGTTGGCCTGTGCCTCGGTGCTGCTAGCCCAGGGCGTGAGCTTCACCGATGTCGCGGCGCAGTTGGCGCAGCTGAACCCCGTGCCAGGTCGCATGCAAGTGGTCAGCCAGCAGCCGCAGATTCTGGTTGACTATGCGCATACGCCCGATGGCCTTGATGCCGCACTGCAGGGCGCCCGGGAGCATTGCCGCGGGCAGCTGTGGGTGGTGTTTGGTGCCGGTGGCGATCGCGATGTTGGCAAGCGTCCCTTGATGGGGGCGGTGGCCGACCGCGGCGCGGATCGCTGCGTATTGACCAGTGACAACCCGCGTTCGGAAGACCCGGAGTTGATCCTGGACGATATCGAGGCTGGCATGGAGGGTACCCCCCTGCGTGAGGCGAACCGCGTGCGCGCGATTGCCATGGCGATTCAGGCCATGGGTCCGAATGACACCCTGCTGATTGCCGGCAAAGGCCACGAACGTGAGCAGATCATCGGATCCCAAGTGATTGCCCATGACGACCGTGAGGTGGCGCGCCAAGCCGTGGAGTCTCTGCATGCTTGAGCGGACCTTGATGCGTTGGGCGCGCGAAGTGGGTGGGAAGTTGCACCGGCGCTCGGTTGAGATGCCCAAGCGCGTGTTGATGAACAGTGCCGACTGTACCGAGGGCGATCTGTTTGTCGCCCTGCGCGGCGGGCGTCGTGATGGCCACGAGTTTATCGCCGACGCCAAAGCGCGCGGCGCCCGAGTGCTCGGCGAAACCAACGAGTGCGATATTCAGGTGCCCGACAGCATGGCCGCGTTGCGTGCCATGGGCGCCATTCACCGTTCCGAGCTGCAGTGGGTGGTGGCGATCACCGGCAGCATGGGCAAAACCACAACCCGGCGGCTGGTGCAGGCGGCATTCAATGCCTGTATGCCGAAGCCGACACTGGCTACCCAGGGCAACTACAACAACCATTTGGGGGTGCCGCTAACCCTGACCCGGGCCAGCACCGAGCGTCAGGCGGTGCTTGAGCTCGGCGCCAATCATCAGGGTGAAATCGATCAGCTGGCGCGCTTGGTTCGTCCCCATGTCGGGGCGATTACCTTAGCGGGCCCTGCTCACTTAGAGGGCTTTGGCGGACTGGCCGGTGTGGTCAAAGGCAAAGGCGAAATTCTTGATCACATTGAGCCCGGTGGCACTGCTGTTCTGAATCGCGACGATGCGGCCTTCGGCACCTGGGCGGCGCGGGCCTCGCGGGTCAATGTCTTGTCATTTGGGCTGGATGCGGCGGCGGACGTGCGCGGGCAACAGGGCCCGAGGGGCTGGCAGGTGGCTTACCTGGGGCAGTTGCTGGACTTGGAGCTGTCGCTGGAAGGCGATCACCAAATCATGAACGCCCTGTGTGCCTTGGCGGTGTGCCTGGCGTCCGGTTTGGCCCTGGACGAGAGCCTGAAAGCCATGTCCGGGGTCATGCCGGAATCGGGCCGTGGCCGTACCCTGCGATTGACCACGGGTGCCAACCTGATTGACGACAGTTACAACGCCAACCCTCAGGCCATGCGCGCCGCGATCGCCCAGTTGCTCAGCCAGTCAGCCCGGGGGATCGCTGTGCTGGGCAGTATGTACGAGCTCGGTGATTCCGCCGACCAGATGCATCGTGAGCTGGGCGCCTACTGCAAGTCCGCCGGGGTCAAGACGCTGGTTACCACCGACCCACGCATTGCCGAGGGGTTTGGTCCGGGGGCTCAGCAATTCGATAGCCAAAGCGAGGTTGCTGCGTGGATCGAAGCGAATACACAGGGGGCGGATTGGTTGCTGGTTAAGGGGTCACGCGGGGCCCGCATGGAGCGCTGCTTTATCGACATCATTCAGGGAGAAACCTAGGTGCTGCTTTGGTTAACGCAATGGTTGGCGCAGTTCGACCCCATCTTTGGCGTCGCACAATATTTGACGTTGCGCGCAATCTTGAGCGTGCTGACGGCGCTGGTGATTACCCTTTGGGTCGGCCCCATCATGATTCGCAAACTTGGCATTCGCCAAATTCGCCAGACCGTTCGTGATTACGGGCCGGAAGCACACCTCAGCAAAAGCGGGACGCCAACCATGGGCGGCGCGCTCATTCTTGTTGGCATCGCGCTCAGTTGCCTGCTGTGGGGCGATTGGTCCAACCGTTATTTGTGGGTGTTGCTGCTGGTGACGCTTGGCCTCGGCGCCGTGGGCTGGGTTGATGATTGGCGCAAGGTGGTGAACAAGGACCCCGAGGGGCTGCCAGCACGCTGGAAGTACCTGTGGCAGTCGCTCATTGGCCTGACTGCCGCCGTGGTGCTGTACGTCACCGCCAACGCGCCGGCGGAAACCCAGTTGTTGATCCCGTTCTTTAAAGATGCGGTGTTTGATTTGGGGCTCGGCTACATTGTGGTGACCTACTTCGTTATCGTTGGGACGTCCAACGCGGTCAACCTGACTGACGGTCTTGATGGCTTGGCGATTTTGCCGACCGTTCTCGTTGGCGCGGCCCTGGGCGTGTTTGCCTACTTGAGCGGCAACGTGGTCTTTGCTGAATACCTGCTGATTCCGCACCTCCCCGGCACCGGTGAGCTGGTAATTTTTGTCGGCGCCTTGGTTGGCGCCGGATTGGGCTTTTTGTGGTTTAACACCTACCCCGCCATGGTTTTTATGGGCGATGTCGGCGCATTGGCACTGGGTGGCGCCTTGGGTGCGCTGGCCGTGATGACACGTCAAGAGCTCGTGCTGGCCATCATGGGCGGTGTGTTCGTGATGGAAACCCTGTCGGTGATTATCCAGGTGGCGTCGTTCAAGCTGACCGGCAAGCGTGTGTTTCGGATGGCCCCGATTCACCACCACTTTGAATTGAAAGGGTGGCCCGAGCCGCGGGTCATTGTCCGGTTTTGGATTATCACCGTGGT
>CAKZQE010000291.1 GCA_937139465.1 uncultured Gammaproteobacteria bacterium | reverse complement strand
TCAGCAGGGTGCGGCCGAGGTGTTTGCCTCTGAAGGGTCGGGGCGGGTGACTGGGCTTGCCTGGTCCGAAGGTCTGGTCGAGCTTGACGAAGGTGCCGAGCAGATCACGCCGGGCCACCCCGTGCGCTACCTGCCCTACGCCAGTTTCGGACTGTAAGGGTCAGTCGTAGCTGCCGTGCACGGCAAAGGCTTCGAGCGAGGCTGACTCCGGCGCGCGGCTGCGATAGGTCTCCTGGACCCCCATGTCACTCAATTCACGGCTGACCATTAGCAGCGTGTTGTCCTCAAAATCCTCGCACATGGCGCTCATCTGTTCGATTTCTTCGCAGGCAACCGGGTAGGCCGCATCGAGTGACGGAGCGCCATAGATTTCGACAAAGGTCGCCGCTAGGGTTTGGCGCAACTGTTCAAGCTCGCTTGCAGTGATTTGTGTGACGCCAACAAAGCTGGCGCGGCCACCGGATTCAACGCTGTACCAGCCATTGGAAAAGGCTTGTTTGGCCTTGCCTTTAAGGTCCTGCTCGGTCCAGTTCGAAAACTCGAAGCCGCCCGAAATTGCCCACTCGCCACTGGGGGCGGGGCGTTCGAAGACGTTCTGGTCGGATACATCTAAACGTAGGGTTCGTGCGAGTTTCATGCGCGCTCCGCGTAATCAATCAGGCTGACAGAGTGGGTGATGCCATCGCGGCGAACCAGCATGCGGCCTTGCTCATCCAGGCCGACCAGGGTGCCCTCAACGGGGTAGCCGGTGTCGTTGCCTAGGCTGTCGCAGCGCGGACGCCATTCTTTATGGACGCGCTCAAAGCCACCATCGAGGTAGTAAGTCAGCCACAGCAAGGTGTGTTTGGACCAACTCTCCAGCAGCGCCATGGGCGTAATTTCGCCGCAGCCCTCGTCATGCAGCGTGGTTTGGTCCGGCGTCACACCAGGCTCGCTGTGACTGCTTAAAAAAGGCACGTCGATGCCAATGACCAGCCACTTAGGGGAGGAGTCTCCTGCGTCCGTGTCAGCGGCAAAGCGCACCCGCCCGCACAGGGCGCCGTTGACCTTTATGCGGTCGGGCCAGACAAAGTGAATCGGGACCTCCGGTGGTGCCAGCGCACCCAGGCTTTCGGCGAGGCCGATTTGTGCCACGTAGACCGCCTGAACCGCTTCGTCCAGTGTGGTTTCAGGGGCCAGCACCAGCGCCGCGCGCAACACGTCGATCGCGTCGGCGTAATACACCTGGCCAGAATCGACACCGGAGATGGCCTTGGAAATGGCTTTATCGAAGGGGTCGACGCCGGCTTTGACGGCTTCACCGCGCAACAGGGGCGGAAACTGGGGTGACGCTATGTTCATACAATCGCCTGGGCGTAGGTATCCGATGCCACCAGTGCATCGGCGATGGCTTGGAATGCTTGCGCCTGCGGGCTGTCCGGTTTGGACACCACGATGGGCACACCGCCGTCGGAGGCGACCCGAATGTCCAGATCCAGCGGAATTTCCCCCAGGAAAGGCGCGCCAATTTTTTCGGCCTCGGCCTTGGCGCCACCGGATCCGAATGGGTGGTGTGTCTTGCCGCAGCCATCGCACACAAAGGACGCCATGTTCTCGATCAGTCCGAATAGCGGGACTTCCAGACGCTGGAACATGTCGATGCCTTTGCGCGCATCCATCAGGGCAATGTCCTGCGGGGTTGATACCACCACCGCGCCGGCGACAAAGAACTTCTGGCTCAGGGTCATTTGGACGTCACCGGTGCCGGGTGGCAAATCCACCAGCAACACGTCCAGCTTGCCCCAGTCGACCTGATTCATCATTTGTTCCAGCGCGCCCATCAGCATGGGGCCGCGCCAGATGATGGCTTCGTCGTCTGGCGTCATCAACCCCAGCGACATCAGCGTCACGCCGTGGTTGCGCAGCGGCAGGATGGTGTGCCCGTCGGGGCTCGATGGCCGCCCGGAAACGCCCAGCATGCGAGGTTGGCTGGGGCCGTACACGTCTGCGTCGAGCAGGCCAACTTTCAGCCCCTTCGAGGCCAGCGCAACGGCCAGGTTTGACGAGACGGTGGACTTGCCCACGCCGCCCTTGCCCGAGGCAATAGCGATAATGCGGTCGATGCCCTCGGGGTTTTTGTCCTGCGGCCGCGGCGCATCGGTCGCGATCATGTTGTCATTGGCGCCGTTGCTGGCGTCGGTGAACTGAACCATGGTTTTCCTTAAGCCTTAGCTGTCTAGGTAGTCGTCGCTAGTGCGGACACGCGGGCGGGTGCCGGCGGCCATTGGCGAGTTTTCGCTGTGGTACTGGGCTTTCACCCGGCAGTTGTCACACATCTTCACCAGCTGAACGTTATCTGAATTGGTGAACATCCAGTGCTTGTCTTGCAACTTTTCAACGATTTTGTTGATCGTGCTGGCTACGCCAAAGGGCGCGCCGCAGCTGATGCACTCAAAGGGATCTTCGCCATGCAATGCTCGATGGTTGAGTGCGTCCTTGGATAAATCAAGCTGTGGCGCCAGGGTGATGGCGGATTCGGGGCAGGTGCTGGCGCAGACACCGCACTGGACACATGCGTTCTCGGTGAACTGAATTTCCGGCCGGTCGGCATGATCGCCCAGCGCGCCCGTTGGGCACAGCGACACACAGGCCAAGCACAGGGTGCAGGCGTCGGCATTGACCTCGATCGCGCCATAGGGCGCTCCGGCAGGCAAAGGGATCGGGGCTGTATCCGCTGGCGCCATGGCGGCAACGGCGACGCGGGTAATGTCGCGACGGCCACCGACCAGCAACACCGGGTCACCGGTTCGGTCAGTGTGCTGGGCCGGGCTTGAGAGCTCGGCCGTGCTGACGATGCGCAGCCGCGTAGCGGCTTGCCCGGCGCCGGCGATCATGGCCTGGGCCAATTCCAGCTGGGGTGCCAAGGCGGCATCGTCGGTGTCGTCGTCGGTCAGCACCAGCACCTCGGTGAACCCGGCAGCCAGGGCCGCCAGCAGTTCCGCGTGGCCGACCCCGTCGACGTGTTCAAGGCCAAGCGCAATCAGATCGTCCGCCAGGCCCTCGCCATAGCGGGCCAGTTCGCGGATCGCCTGTTCACCGGTGGGGGTATGTAACAGCAGGCGTGGTGATTCGCCGCAATGCTCGCGGTAGGTCTTGGCCAGGGTGTCCATGGCGCGGGTCAGGTGTTCAAACGGTGTTTCCGTCAGTTTGACTGCTTGGGTCGGGCAGACCGCCGCGCAGGAGCCGCAACCGGCGCAAATATTAGAATCAATCTGGACAAAGTCGCCCGCCGAATAAATTGCTTCGGTGGGGCACACGTCTAAACAGCGTGTGCAGCCTGGCTGGTTGGCGCGTGAATGCGCACAAAGCGAGGTCTCCAGCTTGAAATAGACGGTTTTCTCAAAGGTGCCGACGCGCTCGCGGGCGGTCAGGGCGATGCGTTCCAACTCGCCGGTTTCGGCCGGATCGGCCCAGAAATAGCCGTTGCGCTTACGGTGCGCAGGGAAGGCTGGCTGCTCGCCTCGCAGGTCGATCAGCACGTCACACTGCGAGCTGGCAGTGGCCTGGGTGGCTTCAGCGCGCAGGGCGCCACGCCCGGTCGGGTTCAGGGTCTGCAGGTTGGTGAATTGCAGTTCAAAGGCCCCCAAGGCACCGCTGGCGTTGGACAGGGTGCCACGGGCGACGTCGTAGGCGTCCGAGGGCAATTGAATGGGGCCAGCGTCGCTGACGACACAGCTCACACCCAGGTCGTCTTTCAACAGTTCCGCCATGGCCAAGGCCTTGTCCGTCGGGCCAACAATGCAGCAGATCCCATCGGATTCGATGGTTTTGATCGGCGCCATGGCCTCAGGCAGTTGCGCCGCCGCCAGCATGGCGGCTTGCTTGGCATGAAGGCGTTTTGGTTTGGCGGTGCTGGCGGCCCAGCCGGCACGATCGCGCAGGTCGATGCTGTGCAAGGTGGCGCTGTGGCCGGTCTCGGTTTGAATCTCATCGGCGAGGCGCTCAAACAAGGTGGCCTGCTGACCGCAGCCGATAATTACGTCGTTGGTGGCGCCGAGGTGTTCGGCCGCAAGTCCCATTTGGTGGGTGCACAGGGTATCGACACTGATGACCTGTTCGGCCCCGGCTACAGCTTTTAGGGCGTCGGCATCGAGTGTTTGGCTTTGGTCGCAAGAGCATAGCAAGAGCGTTTTTCTGGCTGACATCTGCGGGGGTCTCATTCATAGTTATTCGAAGTTGGTTGGAGCATGCCACAGCGATGGCATGGCTGACGAGCAATCAATAGGTCTCAAAGAACCTGGGTTGAGTGCGAGCAAATAACAAAAGGTCGAGGGCACGAATGAGTAGTCGAACGGCAAATTGGAAGCGCGAGTTACCCGTCGGGGTGGTGGTGCGCAAGAGTCCCGGCGTCACGCGTTGGGTCAAGGACATCTGGACGCCGATTGGCGTTATCCCCGGGGCGCCCGACGAGTCCTGGAAGGTGCTGGTGACCGATGATGTAAATACCGATTTTCACGCAGGGA
>CAKZQE010000290.1 GCA_937139465.1 uncultured Gammaproteobacteria bacterium | reverse complement strand
ATTCGCCTTCTTCGTTGCTCTGGCCTTTCCACGCGTAGGTTGGGATGCCTGCGGCAACCATGGCAGCGGCGGCGTGATCCTGGGTCGAGAAAATATTGCAGCTCGACCAGCGCAGCTCGGCGCCCAGGTCGACCAGGGTTTCCATCAGCACCGCAGTCTGGATGGTCATGTGGATGCAGCCAATGATGCGCTGACCGGCTAACGGCTGGCTGGCGCGGTACTTGGTGCGCAGTGCCATCAGTGCGGGCATTTCGCGTTCAGCCAGGGCAATTTCGCGGCGGCCGTAATCCGCCAGGCTCAGGTCGGCAATCTTGTAGTCGCCGTTCAATAGGTCTTGGGGGCGTGCGTTCATGGTGCTCTCCTTACAGGCCGGCGCTTTGGCGCAGGGCAGTGGCTTTGTCTGTGTTTTCCCAGCTCAGATCCAAGTCTGCGCGGCCGAAGTGGCCGTAGGCAGCGGTGGGCTGGTAAATCGGGCGTTTCAGATCCAGCATGGCGATTAAGCCGCGTGGGCGGAGGTCAAAGTGCTCGCGCACCAGGGTGACCAGTGTGGCGTGCGGGACCTTTTGTGTACCGAAGGTTTCGACGCTGATGCTGGTCGGTTCGGCGACGCCAATGGCGTAGCTAACCTGAACTTCACAACGGTCCGCGAGACCCGCTGCGACGATGTTTTTCGCGACGTAACGGGCCGCGTAGGCCGCACTGCGGTCGACTTTCGACGGGTCTTTGCCGCTGAATGCGCCGCCGCCGTGGCGGGCCATGCCACCGTAGGTGTCGACGATAATTTTACGGCCGGTCAGGCCGCAGTCACCGACCGGGCCGCCGATGACGAATCGGCCGGTCGGGTTAATGTGATAGAGCGTGTCTTCGTGCAGCCACTCAGCCGGAACGACTTTTTCAATGATCTCGGATTTTACCGCGGCCTGCAGGTCCTTCAGGCTGACGTCATCGTCGTGCTGTGTTGACAGCACAACCGCGTCGACGCCGACAATCTTGCCGTTTTCGTAGCGGAAGGTGAGCTGGCTTTTGGCGTCCGGACGCAAAAACGGCAAGGCGCCGGACTTGCGCACTTCGGCCTGCTTGCGAACCAATTCGTGGGCGTAGTGAATGGGCGCAGGCATCAACGAATCCGTTTCGTTGGTGGCGTAGCCAAACATCAGGCCCTGATCGCCAGCGCCTTGGTCTTTGTCCTCGGCTTCATCAACACCAACGGCGATGTCAGGGGATTGCTTGCCAATGCCGTTAAGGACCGCGCAGGTATTGCCGTCAAAGCCCAGCTCGCTGCTGTCATAGCCAATCTTGGTGACCACGTCGCGGACGATCTCTTCGATATCGACCCAGGCGTCGGTGCGGACTTCGCCGGCGACCATGACCAGGCCTGTTTTGACCAGGGTTTCCACCGCAATGCGAGACTCGGTGTCTTCCTTTAACAACGCATCGACGATGGCGTCGGAGATTTGATCCGCAATTTTGTCGGGATGGCCTTCTGAAACAGACTCAGAGGTGAACAGAGTGGTGTCGGTCATGGTGCGCTCACTGGTTGATGAACATAACCACATCAATATATAAGCAAGTCCTTATGTTTGCAATTTTGGGTGGTTCCACTGTTCAGCCGTTTTGCCTTAGGACTAACGAGGCACGCGATAAGCATTGAGACCCGGAGAGGGTTTTGGGACACTACGGCCCTCTTCAAAGTGGGACCAACTAATGACCGATCGTCGTGAGCTCGCCAACGCTATCCGTGCGTTGAGCATGGATGCTGTTCAGAAAGCTAATTCAGGCCACCCCGGTGCCCCCATGGGCATGGCTGACATTGCCGAAGTGCTGTGGCGCGGCCACCTTCGTCATGACCCCAGTGACCCGAACTGGCCGAACCGCGACCGCTTCGTGCTCTCAAACGGTCACGGTTCCGTGTTGCTGTATAGCTTGCTGCACCTGACCGGTTACGACCTCGGTATCGA
>CAKZQE010000289.1 GCA_937139465.1 uncultured Gammaproteobacteria bacterium | reverse complement strand
TCAGCGCGTCAAAGGCTTGGCTCTCGTCTGCCGAAGGCTGGATCACTCGACCTTGACGCACCGCGGCCACGCGCTGGGCCTCTGCCTCCGGCATGCGCACGGTATTGCCGCCTGAGGACGCCAACAGCGAGTTTTGCTCCCGCGTCATGCCCAGGTAGACCTCGGCCAGTAACTGGGCGTCCAATAAAGCACCGTGCAATTCGCGGCTTGAGTTATCAATACCGAACGCCTTACACAGCGCATCCAGTGAATTACGCTGCCCCGGGCGCTTTTCCCGGGCCATTTTCAGTGAATCGAGGGCTTTACCGTCGAGGCAAAGGTCAGCGGTTAAAGGCGCGTTTGGACCCAGGCGCCGAAATTCCGCATCCATAAAACCCACGTCAAACGCGGCATTGTGAATCACCAACTGGGCGCCACGGATAAACTCAATGAAACGGTCAGCGATCTGAGCAAAGCGTGGCTTGTCCGCCAAAAACTCGTTACTGATACCGTGCACTTCAAAGGCGCCCTGGTCGATCTCGCGATCCGGCTGGATGTACTCATGAAACACGCGCCCGGTCGGCCGCCGGTTAACAAGCTCAACACAACCGATCTCAATAATGCGGTGCCCAAGTTCCGGCTCAATGCCAGTGGTTTCAGTGTCCAGGACTACTTGCCTAAGCATTGCTCAACCCCTTGGTTTGCCAGTTCATCCGCACGTTCGTTGCCCGGGTCACCGGAATGACCCTTCACCCAGCCCCAGTGGACCTCGTGACGTCCAGCGGCGGCATCGAGTGCTTGCCACAGGTCTTTATTTTTAACCGCTGAACCACTGGCGGTTTTCCAGTGACGTTTTTTCCAGTTCGGCATCCACTTGGTAATGCCGTCTTTCATGTACGACGAGTCAGTAATCAGGTGAACCTGACAAGGCCGAGTCAGCGCGTTCAGGGCCTCAATGGCCGCTGTCAATTCCATGCGGTTGTTGGTGGTGTCCGCTTCGCCTCCAAACAGGGTCTTCTCGTGCTCCCCAAACAACAGCAAGGCACCCCACCCACCGGGTCCTGGGTTGCCTTTGCATGCGCCATCGGTATAGATAGTTAGCTTATCCATGGGCATTAAGCCCCAAGCGACGGCTGAATTCGCGAACGCCCTGTGCAACGGATTGACCAAATCGTGCCCCCAGGTTGCGCGGACGCTGGAACTCGACCGCCAACACACGGTGCGTCTTGGCCTTGGCCATCAGGTAGTCATCAACGGAACCAATCTCGTCCACCAGACCCAGCTCCAGGGCATCCTGCCCAAACCAATGACTGCCGTCGGCGACCAGGCTCAGGTCAAGGCTCGGCCGGTAGCGCTGGACAAATTGCTTAAACAGGCTGTGGATTTGGTCCAGGTCTTGTTGGAACTTCGCACGACCTTCGTCGGTATTCTGTCCGAACAAGGTCAAGGTGCGTTTGTTCTTGCCGGCGGTCACCACTTCGACATCAACGTCGGCGCGTTTCAGCGCCCGATGGAAGTTGGGGACCTGGGCAACCACGCCGATGGAGCCCACGGCGGAAAATGGCGACGCAATGATCCGGTCGGACACAACGGCCATCATGTAGCCGCCGCTCGCCGCGACCCCTTCCACCCCTACGGTGACGTTCAAGCCGGCGTTTTTTAGCCGCACCATCTCGTTCGCCGCAAGGCCGTAGTCACTGACCCCGCCGCCCGGGCTTTTAAGCCGGACACAGACCTGATCGGTTTCAGGGTTGGCACTGGCCACAATCGCGCTGACGCACTCGCGTAAGCTAGTCAGACCGCTGGCGCGCAAATCACCGGTAAAACCCAACACCCAAACGACACCCTGCTTGGTTTCCTTGGCCGCCGCTTTACCCTGCTTTTTTATCGCGCGCCGCTCACCGCGCTTCAGCGATTGCGCACCGGCCAGTAGCTCACTGTAGCCACGCCAGCGTTTGGCGAGGTCCCGTACGCTGAGCTGGCCGGTACTCGCCGGGCGCTGGCGACTCGCGGCCGCAATGACGATTAACACCATCGCCGTCAACACCAACGCCTTTAGCGTGAATCCGGCCAGATCTAGAAACGCCTCCATCAGCGCTCCACAGTCGCGTTAGCTTGTGCCCAGGTACCCAAAGCAGCTTGGCTCTGTCTGGCCTGCTGACTGGCTAAAAACTCCGCCATTGACGCGGCGTCTGAGGACTCGCCCTGGGACACGCTCACCAGCTCGACGGCCCAGGCATCACCAGACTCCAACACCAGCACATCGCGGCCGCCGCGGGGCATAGCAAAAATCTGGTTAACCAAAGCCTGCGGCACCCCGTCAGTGGCCACGCGCCCGAAGGTTTGCGTGTCCCCTGATAGGGTCACAAGCGCCTCTTTGGCAGCGGCGGCGGCCGCTGCAGCACGCTGCTCGGCTTGCCAACGAGTGACCAATTGGTCGCGAACTTCTTCCAGGCTTTGCAGGCGCGGATCGATTCGGTCGGCTACACGCAACACCAAAACGCCGGCATCAATTTCCAGTAGCGATGAGTTCTCACCCTGCTCCAACACTTCGTCGCCAAACGCGGCCACCCGCAGACCCAGGTTCTCCATGATCCCGGTGCCCGCATCGCGCGAGAAGGGCTCTGTGGTCTGGATGGTCAAACCAAACAGATCGCGGACTTCTTCAAGGTCGCCGGAAAATGCAATGTTGGCCATCTCTTCGGCTTGGGCTTCAAACTCCAAACGATTGGCCTGTGCCGCCAGCTGTTGGCGAAGCTCAGGTGCTTTGGCCTCGAACGAGTCGGCGGTTTGCGTGCGCGCCTCGGTCAGCATAATCAGATGATGGCCAAAAGGTGTTTCAACCGGATCTGACACCTCGCCAACCGCTAAAGCTTCAAGGGCTGCTTCAAACTCAGGCACGTAGGTGCCCGCAGCCGCAAAGCCGAGATCACCACCGACTTCGGCGCTCAGGGCGTCCTCGGACAGTTCAGTCGCTAGGGCCTCAAATGATTCACCGGCGTCCAAGCGTGCCTTCGCCGCCTTCGCGTTTGCCAACGAGTCTTCACCCATCAACAAAATGTGCGACGCGCGGGTTTCCTGATTGGCGCTGAGTCCGGCGACATAGCGATCGTAGGCATCGCGCACCTCAGCTTCATCAACCGATGACAGGTCCACATCGGTACCGCGTGGTAGCAGCACGTATTCGGCGACCAATTGCTCGGGCAACTGGTAGCTGGCGGTGTTGCGCTCGTAAATCTCGGTCAGATCGTTATCAGTCGGCTCGCCCACCAGTCTTTGTTCGGCTGCGACAAATCCAGCCAGCCGAAGGGTCCGGGTCTGACCTTCCAGCGTCAAAGCAGCCTCAACCGTCGACGGGGCTACGAAGGCACTGCTAGCGAGCCCTTGGGTCAACTGATCGGCAATCACTCGAGACTTCATCCACTCGCGGAACCCCGTACGCGAGTACCCCAGTTGACCAATGACCTGATCAAAGCGGTTAGCGTCAAACTGCCCGTCAACCTGAAACTCAGGCGCCTGCAGAATCAACGCGTCCAACTGTCCGTCGCTGAAGGACAGGCCACGCCCGTCAGCCTCAGTCGACAAGGCCGTGGACTGAATCAGTTGGTTCAGCACACTCGAACGCAATGCGGACTCGTCGATGAGGGCCGGGTCAGCGACCATCTGCAGGGCCTGACGACGCTGCTGGTCCAGGGCTCGCAAAAAATCACGCTCGGTGATTGGCTGGTCGTTGACTACCGCCACCTCGGGCTCGCCGCCACCGAAGTTAATGGCGCTCAGCCCGCCCGTGATCAAAAATATCGCGGCAATCAGACCGACCAAAATTTTGGCAAAAATGCCGGTGGAGTTATCTCGAATGTTTTGCAGCATGTGGGGTTCTTTTGTTTTGTAGATACAAAAAGGGGCGCCGAGGCGCCCCTTAACCAATCCGTGTGGAGCCGAATTAGTTTACAGCGTCTTTCAGCGCTTTGCCGGCTTTGAAGCCAGGAACGTTAGACGCAGCAATCTGAATTTCTTTGCCAGTCTGGGGGTTACGACCTGTACGTGCAGCACGGGCCTTCACTGCAAAGGTGCCAAAGCCGACCAAGGATACCTGATCGCCGCCTTTCAGCGCGTCAGTCACGGCAGCTACAGTTGCGTCCAGTGCCTTACCTGCGTCAGCTTTACTTAGGCCAGCGCCGCTTGCGATTGCTTCTACCAATTCTGTCTTGTTCACGTGTAAACCCCTTTTAAATCTTTTTCTTTGATTTGTAATTCGTTGGACCAACCAGTCAGTCGCGTCCGTGGTTGATCCACTTTGTCTCAACTCGGTGTGTTTTATAACAACGCCCAAAGACGACGGTCAAGCCCCAAACCCGCTTATTTAGTGGGCTAGCGGCGAAATAGGCGCATTTTTTTGCTCAGCCATGAGCTTTGCGGTGTTTTCTACGTGAAGTGCAAAATCATCCGTCAGGGCTAGGCGTAACACGTCATCAATCGAGGAAACGTCGATAATTTCCAAATCGCCCTTCACGTTTTCCGGGATCTCCTTCAAATCCTTCACGTTGTCGTGGGGGATTAACACTCGTTTGATGCCGCCGCGGTGCGCCGCCAACAGTTTTTCTTTCAGGCCGCCGATCGGCAACACCTGGCCGCGCAAGGTGATTTCACCCGTCATCGCCACATCCGCACGCACGGGAATGCCCGTCAATACGCTCACCAGTGCCGTGGCCATACCAATACCCGCGCTCGGGCCATCTTTGGGCACAGCGCCCTCGGGCACGTGAACGTGGATGTCGGTCTTTTCGTGGAAGTCCGGTGCCAGACCCAACATGATGCTTCGGCTGCGGCAAACCGTCATCGCCGCCGTGATCGATTCTTGCATCACATCCCCCAGCGAACCGGTTCTCGTGACCTTACCTTTGCCAGGCATCGACACGGCTTCGATTGTCAGGAGCTCACCGCCCACACTGGTCCAGGCTAGGCCAGTGACCTGGCCAACACGATCAGCATCCTCTTTGATGCCATAGTGGAATTGCTCAACGCCTGCGTAGGCTTCCAAATTCTTACCATCAATCAAGACTGTTGGAAGCTTGTCTTTGGCTTCGACAAGTTTCCGCGTGACCTTACGAAGCACCTTGGCAATCTGGCGCTCCAGGCCGCGCACCCCAGCTTCTTTGGTGTAGTGCCGGATTAACTGTGTAATGGCGCCATCCGTAATCTCGGCCTCGCCCGGCTTCAGGCCGCTGTTTTTTTGCTGCTTAGGCACCAGGTAACGCTTGGCGATAGCGCTCTTCTCGTCTTCGGTGTAGCCGGGCAGACGAATCACTTCCATGCGGTCCAGCAAGGGGCCCGGGATGTTCATGCTGTTGGACGTGCAGATAAACATGGTCTCAGATAAATCCAAGTCCACCTCGAGGTAATGGTCATTAAACGTATGATTTTGCTCGGGATCCAACACTTCAAGCAGCGCCGAAGCCGGATCACCGCGGTGATCCATACCCATCTTGTCTATCTCGTCCAACAGGATCAGCGGGTTCTTAACACCCACCTTCGTCAACTTCTGTACGATCTTGCCTGGCATTGAGCCGATATAGGTCCGACGGTGGCCACGAATCTCCGATTCGTCACGTACACCGCCCAAGGCGATCCGAGCGAACTTACGCCCCGTCGCCCGGGCGATCGATTCACCCAGGCTGGTTTTGCCTACGCCTGGCGGCCCCACTAGGCAAAGCACCGGGCCTTTGACCTTGCTGCCCGAGCGACTCTGCACCGCCAAGTACTCAAGGATTCGTTCCTTGACTTCGTCAAGGCCGTGGTGATCCGCATCGAGGGTTTCCTGGGCCTTATCCAAGTTGCCCTTGATTCGAGTGCGCTTCTTCCACGGCAAACCCGTCATCCAGTCCAGATAACCGCGCACCACGGTTGCCTCAGCGCTCATAGGAGACATCATCTTGAGCTTATTCAGCTCAGCATTGGTTTTCTCGAGTGCTTCAGCACTCATTCCAGATGAAGCGATTTTCTTTTCGATCTGATCGAACTCGCTGGCGCCGTCTTCGCCATCGCCCATCTCTTTTTGGATGGCCTTCATCTGCTCGTTCAGGTAGTACTCGCGCTGGCTTTTTTCCATTTGCTGTTTAACACGGCCACGGATGCGCTTTTCGACCTGAAACAAGTCAAGCTCCGACTCCATCAGCGCGACCAAATGCTCGCAACGCTCGCGAATGGTGGGCAATTCCAGCAACGCTTGCTTTTCGCTCATGGCGAACTGCAGGTGGGCTGCCACCGAGTCACACAAACGGTCCGGCTGATCCAGCGACTGCATGGACGCGGTCAACTCCGGCGGTACTTTCTTGCTCGCCTTGGCATACTTTTCGAATTGGCCGCGTAGCAACTTAACCAGCACGTCCGACTCTGCCGGCTCGATCGCT
>CAKZQE010000288.1 GCA_937139465.1 uncultured Gammaproteobacteria bacterium | reverse complement strand
GCGCCACCCGACCCTGCAAGACGGGGTGGTCATTGGCGCCGGCGCTAAGGTGCTGGGTCCGTTCACCGTGGGTGCGGGGGCGCGTATCGGCTCCAATTCGGTCGTGACCAAAGAAGTCCCCCCGGGCGCCACCGTCACCGGCATCCCCGGGCGTGTGTTGGTGCGGGCGGATGACGATCCGCTACGGGCGGCGATGGAGTCCAAGCACGGCTTTGACATGTATGGCGTAACCGAGGAAATGCCTGACCCAGTGGCGCGTTCGATCCGGGCGCTGCTGGCGCAAAACCACGCCATGGAATCGAAAATCGACGCCATGGGCAAACACCTGTGCAAACTGGACCCGAGCTTTTGTGACGAGCAACTCCCCGAGTTGGATTCGGACGCCTTTAGCGGGATGGGCGATAAAAGTTAGGGGTGTTTGCGCCGTTTGCTGTGCCGAAAGGGCGTGCGCGTTGGTCGCCGCGCCATCACATGATCGACCGAGCGGCTGATCGATTGCTTTAGGCCAGCTTGCTCATCGATTTCATCGCTGTTTTCACAGTACTCGAGAATGCCTGAGGCCAGTCGTTCAAGAACCTTGTCTGGTTCGCGAATGCGGACCTCGCACCCCGCGGCCAGCCGCAGTAATGTTGGCTGATCTGGGAAGGCTTTGTCCCCCGACATTTTCAGCGCCATAGCGTTGTCCAGGGTTGGATAAATCAGCGTGTGCGTGATGTCAAAAGGTGGCGCAACTTGAATCGACGAACGATCAGGTGCGTACTGCAGCCCGAAGTTTTTCAAGTGTGCATCGCCGTTGCCAATGAGGCAGTTGAAGGCGATTTGTTGATACATCGCCTCGGCGGCGGCGTTGTCCTGCGAGTACAAAACGGTGGCCCGCAGAACCGATTCGTAGCTGCCCAAATACTTTGCGTCGGGGTCGTTGGATCGGCGCATTAGGGTTGTAAAGTCTTCAAACCCCCATCGCTCGCCGCCTAGCCGATCGAACCGTTCGACAACAAAGGTCTCCCTTGAATCGGACAAATAGGTTTTCGGTGGGGCTAGGCCGCAATAGGCGGCCGCCTGCATGCACACATACTCGTTTACCGTTAGTAGCTCAAACTCTGGGTCGGCGCATTTCACAATCAAGTCGGGCTGCTCAACGCTACGACCGGTGGAGGGCAGGCTAACTTTTGGCTGGACGCCAGACAGCAAATTACTGAGGTAGTACTTTTCGAGCAGTTGCGGGAATAGTGGTTCGGCGCTGCTGTACGTGAGGATGTCGGTGAGACTGGTGTGGCCGGCGGGCGGGATAACCAGGTCGCTGTCGAAGTTTAGCCAGCCGATGCCCTGGTCGCGCTGTAGCGCCAGAAGGTACATGTCGTTTACCCGGGCATAACGCGCCAGGCGCTCGGCAATGAAGCGGCGGTTAAAGCCCTCAGGTAGGTTTTGGCTGAAAACAGCCGGCATGGCGCCCGCGTTGATGGGAGCGAGGTCCGTGGTTGACATGGTCAGTGAGGGTGAGCGCTTGGGATCGGACGGCTGAAATGTGAAGTGCGCGCCCTGCGTCAGTACCCCTAGCCGTTGGTCGCCGCCATAAATATCAACTGATTGGATCCGCGGCGGTAGGTGTTGGCGCATCACTCATCCTCGGGAAACAGGGCCGGAATTTCATCCCAGGTGGGCGGTCGCAAGGTCCGCGGGCCGACCGATAACTGTAGCCCCAGTGCCGCGAGGTAGCGCTCGTAGAGGTCAATCGATCCCTTAAAGCGGCCGCGTTCCATATTTGACAGGGTGCTGGTCGGCAGGCCGCAGCGTTTGCTGACCTCGGCCTGAGTCAGCCCCTGTGCTTTGCGCTCGGCTTGGATGTCTTTGCCCATGTTGATGCGGTTTGTCATAAGTTAGCTATATAGCTAAACAGCGAGAACATTTCAATTTTATTCGCGATATAGCTAACTTTTTAGGGGGTTAGGTGCTCCGTACGCTTACGCCAGCGTGAACATCTGGGTCAGCGTCTTGGCGATTTGGGCCGCACTGATGTCCGTGACTTCGCCCAACTGCCTCGTCAGTCGCCGCTTGTCCACGGTTAGGAGTTGATCGAGCGCCACCTGACCCAGTTTTCCCTGAAACTCAATGTCGACCCTAGACGCGTATTGGCGCCGCGTTGACGTCATTGGCGCGATGATGACAGTGGCAAGCCCTTGGTTCATTTCGTCGGGTGACACCACCACGCAGGGCCGGGATTTTGTTATCTCTGAACCCACTGTCGGGTCCAGAGCGACCGAGAAGATGCTGAACTGCCTTACCATGTCCAATCTTCATCGTCGAAGTCGTTCGGTAATGCGTCGTCTATCAATAGTTCCGTGTTGTCGGGATGCGCGTCGGCAAAACTGGCGCCCCAGCCTTCCCGGGGATTGGCCGGTTTTGAAATTATGATTTTGCCGTCACGCTCTTCCAGCGAAACTTTGCCCTCTAAGCCGCAGGACCGGAGTAGCCGGGCGGGTATGATGATGCCGCGCGAATTTCCAATCTTGGTCAGCGTTGTTTCCATTGTCGGGCCCCATTGATGTTTAAACAAAGTCCTAACATTTGAGGTGTCAATCGCAACCCATCCCGTTTCATCGAAGACCCCTTGGCAGCGCGCCGCCTCACCCTCACAATAGGTGAATGCAGGATATTTACCTCGATTACGCCTCGACCACGCCCATCGACCCGCTGGTGATGACGCGCATGGCCGACGCCATGACCCTCGACGGCACCTTTGCCAACCCCGCGAGCACCCACGCCTTTGGTTGGCGCGCCCGCGAAGCCGTTGAAAAAGCACGGCGTCAGGTCGCCAAGGCGGTCGGTTGCGACGCCCGCGAGATCGTCTGGACGTCCGGCGCCACCGAGGCGGACAACTTGGCCATTTTGGGGGTGGCCCGCCATGCCTTGGCCGCCGGGCGTGGTGCGCACCTGATCAGCTCCACGATCGAGCACAAGGCGGTGTTGGATACGCTGAAACAGGCCGAGCGCGAGGGCGCTACGGTAACCTTGCTGGCACCAAGTCAGCAGGGCACGGTCAGCGCAGACCAGGTGGCAGGCGCACTAACGCCGGATACGGTCCTGGTCAGCCTGATGCACCTGAACAACGAAGTCGGCAGTCTGAACGACATTGCGGCCATTAAGGCCGTGTTGCCGGCACCGGTGCTGCTGCATGTTGACGCCGCCCAATCCAAGGGCAAGGCCCCGATTGATTTGGCGGCTTGGGGCGCGGATTTGGTCAGCCTCAGCGGTCACAAAGCCTATGGGCCCAAGGGCATTGGGGCCTTATTTGTTAAGCGTGGGCTTGAGCGTTCGCTGGACCCCATGATTCATGGCGGCGGGCACGAACGTGGTCTGCGCAGTGGAACCCTGGCGACCCACCAGATTGTGGGCATGGGCGAGGCCTACGCCCTGGTCGATAAACTCGGTGACAACGAACGCGATCGACTGCGGGCCTTGAAGTCGCAGTTAACTGACGGGCTGTTGCGCCTGGGTGTTAAGGTTAACGGCGACAGTGCCTGCGACACCATCGTCAACGCCCGATTTGATTCGATCGACGCGGAAACGCTGATGTCAGCGCTGCCGAACGTGGCGATTTCCAGCGGCAGTGCGTGTAACTCGGCGGATTTGTCGCCGTCACATGTGCTGCTTGGCATGGGATTGACTCGCATTCAGGCGCTGTCTTCACTACGCTTCAGCATTGGCCGGTTTACCACGGCCCAACAACTGGATCAGGTCCTCGATCAACTACGCATGATCTTGGATTCGCAAATCACAGGAGCCCGGGCATGAGCCTCGCAGTGACCCCCGCAGCGGCCGAGCACCTAAGCCGGCAGTTGCAAACTAAACCCGACGCACGCGGCATTCGTTTGGGTGTAAAGCCCAGCGGCTGCAGTGGTTACATGTACATTGTTGACTTCGTGAACGACCCGACCGAGCAGGACATCGCGTTGGATTTTCATGGTGTGCCGGTCTTTGTTGATGACCTGTCGTATCCGATGATGGACGCGGTCGAGGTCGACATGGTCACCGAAGGGTTGAACCGTGGGCTGCGCTTTACCAACGCCAACGCCATCAGCGAATGCGGTTGCGGCGAGTCTTTTTCCGTTTAACCCTGTAATGATCGGGGTGTTATCCCTATAATCGCGCGGCATTAAGACTTTAGCCCAATCAATTAGGAGCATCCCATGGCCGTAGAACGCACCCTTTCCATCATCAAGCCCGACGCCGTTGCCAAAAACGTCACTGGCGAAATCGTCAGCCGTTTCGAAAAAGCCGGCCTGAAAGTTGTCGCATCAAAAATGTTGCACCTGTCGGACAAAGAAGCGGGCGGTTTCTACGCTGAGCACGCAGAACGTCCTTTCTACGCTGACCTGGTGGCGTTCATGACCTCTGGCCCCGTCGTCGTTCAGGTCCTGGAAGGCGAAGACGCCATCCTGCGCAACCGCGAATTGATGGGCGCAACCAACCCCAAAGAAGCTGACGCTGGCACCATCCGCGCTGACTTCGCTGAAAGCATCGACGCCAACGCCGTTCACGGCAGCGACAGCCCTGCTTCAGCCGCCCGCGAAGTGTCTTACTTCTTCGCCGCGACGGAAGTTCACAGCCGCTAATGACTGAGCGGGCGAATCTACTGGGGCTAACCCAGTCCCAGATGATCGATTTCGTCGCTGAAAAGCTTGGCGAAAAGAAGTTCCGTGCCCGCCAGATCTTTAAGTGGATTCATCAGTACGGCGTCGACAACTTCGACGAGATGACCAACCTGGCCAAGCCGCTGCGCGCGCGTCTGGCCGAGGTCGCTGAAATACGTGCGCCGGAAGTGCTGTTCCAAGGGGACAGCAGCGACGGAACGCGTAAGTTCGTGCTGAAACTCGAGGGCGGCAACGCCGTCGAGACGATTTACATCCCGGACGGTCGCCGGGGGACGCTGTGTGTGTCTTCTCAGGTCGGCTGTTCGTTGGATTGCAGTTTCTGTTCAACCGGTAAGCAAGGCTTTAACCGAAATCTAACGACCGCCGAAATCATCGGCCAGGTCTGGATCGCGGCAAAATCCTATGGCCTGCCGATTTTGGACACGGCGGAACGCCGCGTGACCAACGTTGTCATGATGGGCATGGGCGAGCCGCTACTGAATTTTGACCCCGTGGTCGACTCCATGCAGATGATGATGGACGACGACGGCTACGGTATCTCGAAGCGTCGCGTCACGTTGTCCACCAGCGGTGTGGTGCCGGCGATGGACAAGCTGCGCTCGCTGACGGACGTCAGCTTGGCGGTTAGCCTTCACGCGCCCAATGACGAGCTGCGCAATGTGTTGGTGCCGATCAACAAAAAGTACAACATCGACACGCTGATGGCGGCGACCCAGCGCTATTTGGACTCGTTGCCGGATAACCGCAGTGTGACCTTCGAATACACCATGCTCGATGGCATCAACGACCAGCCCGAAACGGCGCGTCAGTTGGTGCAGTTGATTAAAAAGACCGGCATTCGCTGCAAGGTTAATCTGATTCCATTCAACCCGTTCCCTGGAACCGATTACAAGACCAGCCCGCGCCCGGCGATCCTGGCGTTCCAAAAACGGTTGGTCGATGCGAACATCATCTGCACGGTTCGCACCACACGTGGCGACGACATCGATGCGGCCTGTGGCCAGCTCGTCGGCAACGTCATGGACCGCACTAAGCGCAGCGAGCGATACATTAAACTTCAACAGGTGCAGTAATGCGGTTTGTCAGTGTGTGTTTGGTGGCTTTGGCCTTAGGCGGTTGCGTCGCCGGCACGGACGCTGATTTAACCGACGCCCAGCGTGATAACCGCGTCCGGTCACAGACAACCCTAGCCATGGGCTACATCAACAACGGCAACTTTGACCGTGCAGTTGAACCCCTTAAACGTGCGCTGGAACTTGATCCTACCGACCCCGAAGCCATGCTAGCGCAGGCCGCCTTGCTGGAGCGTCAGGGTGACACCGCGTTGGCCCGCGACGCCTACGCCCGAATGTTGCAGGTCAATCCGGCCTTCACCCGCGGCCGCCAAAACTTCGCTGCGTTTTTGTTCAAGCAAAACGATCTGGATGCCGCCTGTGATGAGTTCGACACGGTGGTGGCGGACACGCTCTATGTGAACCGAGCCCAGTCCTTTGAAAACTTGGGTGTGTGCCGGCTTCGCAACGGCGAGGCAGCGGCGGCCGAGGTCGCGTTCGAACGTGCCTACGGCTTGGATGCCAGCCGGCCTTTGCCCAGCCTTGAGCTGGCCAGCGCCAAGTTCGACCAAGGCGACGTTCAAAGCGCGGCGTTTTATTACCGGGCGTTTTTGCAGAACTCGCGGCCCAGTGCGCGCTCGCTGTGGCTGGGTATTCGCATTGCCGATGCCATCGGTGATCGCAACAGCCAAGGCAGCTACGAGCTGTTGCTGCGCAATCAGTTTTCCAACACCCCCGAATACCAAGCCTGGACCGAGTGGAAACCATGAGTGACGAGCCGACCCTGACCACCGACACGACCCTGCCGGGCGCCCGCATCACCCAGGTGCGCGAGTACGCCGGTCTGTCAGTGGCGGATTTGGCGGCGGCGGTAAAGGCTGTGACCATGTAGTAGACACCCATGAACTATCTCCATTAGCTCCTCCACAATTTGCTTGTACACGAACTTCGTACGTTTCTCCTGGCACTAGCATTGTTAAGTTTTCTGAAGTTGCAGTAACAGCAACCATTCCTCCAATTCCGGCTCCTTG
>CAKZQE010000287.1 GCA_937139465.1 uncultured Gammaproteobacteria bacterium | reverse complement strand
CAAGGCGGTTCCCGCCAGCCACGGCATCAGGCTCGCGTTCTCGACCGGGTCCCAGAACCACCAACCGCCCCAGCCAAGTTCGTAGTAGGCCCACCAAGACCCGAGCGCAATACCCAAAGTCAAAAACACCCAGGCCGCCGTGGTCCACGGACGCGTCCAGCGCGCCCAAGCCGCGTCCAGACGACCGCCCTGCAAAGCTGCCACGGCAAAGGCGAACGCCACGGAAAATCCAACGTAGCCGACATACAACAGCGGCGGATGGAATATCAGCCCGACGTCTTGCAGCAGCGGATTCAGGTCCGCGCCGTCGGCCGGCACGTTTGGCAAGGTCCGCTCAAAGGGGTTGGACGTGACGCCGGTGAAGGCCAGAAAACCGATGGAAATCATGCCCAGCACCGACAGGATCCGCGCGCGCAAAATTAGCGGCAAGTGCTGACTGAGCCGAGCGACCATGGCGACCCACAGGGCCAGCACCAAGATCCACAGCATCAACGAGCCTTCATGGCCACCCCACAGGGCTGACACTTTGAAGTACCACGGCATGGCCGTGTTGGATTGTTTGGCGATGTAGGCAACGGTGAAGTCGTCAATCACGAAGCCGTAAACCAACACGCCGAAGGCAAGCGCTGAAGTCAGGAAAACGCCGTAGCTAAGACCGATAGACGCGGACATCCAACTGCGCCAGCCGGTGTAGGAGCCCACCTGTGGAATCACGGCCAGCGCCACCGCCATACCGAACGCAAGCCACAAGGCCAGATGGCCAATTTCAGGAACTAGCATTAATAAACGCTCTTAGATTCTTGATTTTGAAGGGATTCAGCAATTTCGGGCGGCATGTATTGTTCGTCATGCTT
The DNA here is from genome assembly GCA_937139465.1 of uncultured Gammaproteobacteria bacterium. Classification (GTDB taxonomy): domain Bacteria; phylum Pseudomonadota; class Gammaproteobacteria; order Pseudomonadales; family Litorivicinaceae; genus Litorivicinus. The sequence continues at coordinate 10,913 of CAKZQE010000287.1, read as the reverse complement.
GGCCAGTACCTGCGTCGCTATCAGCTCACGGTCGGCGTTTAGCTGACCTTCGGCGACGATGCCTTGGCCCTCGCGAAACAGATCAGGAAGGATGCCTTCGTAGCGGATCGTGACCTGCTCAGCGTAGTCTGTGACCGCAAAACTGACTTTTAGGCTGTCACTGGCACGAACCACACTGTCGTCGACCACCATGCCGCCAACGCGAATGGTGGTACCGACCGGCGCCTCCCCGGCGGCGACTTTTGCCGGCGGGTAAAATAGGTTGATGTTGGTCGACAAGGCGTACAGCCCAAGCCCAACGGCGGTACCCAGACCTGCCACCACCAGCCCGATCTGGACCAGTTTGCGTTTACGTTGCGGCTTCATGCGGACTCCCGGCGTTTCTGACGCCTTAGCTGTTTAACAAGCGCAGCCCTGCGCAACCGATCCTCAACACCTAAATAAACAAAGCACGCTACGGCGAAACCATAGGACGCCCACACGTAGGGTCCGTGGCGCCCCATGGCGACAAACTCGGCTAATGAATCAAAGGCCATGTTCACGCTCCAAGGCTTCGCGGGCCCAGCCGGTGCTGTGCTCGCGAATTAACAATTGTGTACGCAGTCGTCGCAGCACCCAGTACCCGGCCAGGCAATACATCGCCAAAATCGAGACCACCAGCGGCACCCACATCGACGCGGGCATAGCCGGACGCTCCGTCAGCTTCAGGGTTGCGCCCTGGTGCAGGGTGTTCCACCACTCCACCGAATACTTAATGATGGGAATGTTAATCACCCCGACCACCAGCAGCAGGGCCACGGCCTTGCCTGCGGCATCCCGCGGCAGGGCCCCGCGCAGCGCCATGGCGCCTACATACAAAAACAGCAGAATCAGCATGGACGTCAGACGCGCGTCCCAAACCCAATAGGTGCCCCAGGTGGGTTTGCCCCAGATAGCACCGGTGACAAGCGCCAAAAAAGTCACCCAGGCCCCGACCACCAAGCCAGCTTCAATGGCCGCGTCCGCCAGCTTCATCTTCCACACCAGCAGCACCAGGCCTGCGGCGGCAAAGCCGATGTACATCGACTGCGCCAAAAAGGCGACCGGCACATGCAAAAAGATGATTCGGTAGCTATTGCCCTGCTGATAGTCGATGGGGGCAAAGGCCAAGCCCCAGATCCAGCCCACCGCTAACAGGGTCAAACCGACAAAACCGAGACCGGTTTGCCATTTCGCCCCTTGGCGATATACGTACGGCGATGAACCCCATCGGTGAAACCACTGCCAGCGTCTGGCCATCTATCCCCCTGTAACAATTCTTAACGCGGCGGCAACGGCCAACGGCACCAATGCGACGCTTGCGGCGAGCATCGCGCCCATCAGTGCAAGTTGCCCCGTCACATCGACACCACCCGCAAACGCAGTGCTGGCGCCGGCTCCGAACACAAGGACCGGAATAAAGAGCGGCAATACCAACAGCCCCAGTAGGCTACCGCCCCCACGTGCCGCCGCCAAGAGCGCAGCCCCCAGGGAGCCAAGCAACAAACAGGTCGGCGTACCCAGCAATAAGGTCACGCCAAGCACCCCTGATGTGACCGAATCGAGACCAAACGCCATGGCGATAAGGGGGCCCATCACGACTACCGGGGCGACCGCTCCGATCCACAGGCTAAACACCCGAACCAGCACTGTGACGGGCAACGCCATATCTGACAGCAGCCACTGATCCAAGGTTCCGTCGTCTAAGTCTTCGCGAAACAGCCCATCCAGCGCCAGCAATACGGCCAACAGTGCCGCAACCCAGACAAGGCCAGGGGCGACCTGGATGAGCAATGCGTTGTTCGCCCCCAAACCGAGGGGAAAGCTCACGCCAACGAGGGCAAAGAACATGACCGGACGCAGGGCCTGGCCCAGGTCTGCCCAGATCAACGACAGGTCACGACGCAGAAGCGCAATCAGGCGAGTCATGTGGGCGATGTCCCCAGGCAAATACGATGATCCGGAACCAGGCCAGGCGCATCGTGGTGACTGGCCAGCACCACTGCCGCACCCGCTTTTAGCTTGCCGGCAATACAGGCGCTCAGGGCGGATTGGCCCTCGGCATCGATGGCGTTGTAGGGCTCGTCCAGTAACCACAGCGGCTTGGTGCTGGCCGCGAGGGCCGCCATTGATACGCGGCGCACTTGGCCCGTGGACATCTGGGCCAGGGGAACGTCCTCCCATCCGGCGAGCCCAACCGCAGCCAACAGCTCGTCCGGGTCGCCACGCTCGCCGCGCAAATTCAGCAGCCAAGCCACGTTGGTGCGGGCATCGAGCCGCAATTTGACCCCGGGTAACGCAGTCCACAACAGGACCTGATCGCGGCGCTCCGACGCCGCTTCGGCATCATTGATCCGTATAAGGCCACCATCAGCATCTAACAGCCCAGCCAGCGCACGAATCAGGGATGACTTGCCCGCACCGTTGGGACCTTCGACCTGCAACAGCTCACCCGGGGCCAAGGCCAGCGACAAATCACGTATCAACGGCCGATCATCACGGCTTACACAAAGCTGGTTTACACTGAGGATCGGACTTTTCATTGGGGGCAGAGTATACAGACATGACACCGGATGTCAGAGGCGTGCAAAGCCCCGCCAACCAATTGTCTACGGTCAAGACGAGCGGCATGACCCAGCTGTTGCAAACCCTGGGAAAACTGGGTGCCAGTAGCCCCAGCACCGCGATCAAGGCCGAGGTTAGGCAGGTTCAGCCCGAGGGCAATGGATTCCGGGTGACGCTGACACTGAATGGCCAGTCCATGACAGTGCCATCGCCCAGCCGACCGGGTAACCCATTGAACCTTTACGTCATGAATGGCGCGGTTCACGTTGCGGCCCTACCCAATCGGCGCACTAACACGGCGCCGCCTGCACCCACACCGCATCTAGCAACCCTGTTGCAGGGCCTTGGCAGTCCACAGCCGGCGACAGCCGCACTGCTGCAAACTGCCCTATCCGACCCAGCCATGGCTGGCTGGGCGTCGGTTTTAGCACAACTCACCAATCCCGAATTTACCAAGCGCTGGGTCGGCGACCGAGACAAGTTCGAAGCCATGATGATGAAGCTCGCCGAGTCCATGATCGAGCGCGGAACCAAGCAACTGGCCGAGCCATACATCCAGCAACAGGAACAGCGTGCGGTGGCCGGACAGGAGGATTCGCGCCAGGGCTTGCCGACCTGGCGCTTTGACGTGCCGATTCAGCTCGGCAATCGCTGGGTTGACGGTCAAGCGACCCTGCAACGCAAAGGCGCGCAAGGGGACGTATGGGATTGCCTATTGCCCTTTGAATTGCCCAAGTCCGGGCGTGTCGATGCGCGTGTCCGCTTGGCTCCACAGGCCATAGAGACGACATTTCGGGCTGAGCGCCCGGCTGTCCTGCGGCGTCTGGGAGAACTAACCGAGCCTATGGCGGCCCGGCTAAGGCAAATGGGACTGCCAATGCAACCCATTGCCCTCGCGCCCTGGGTCAAACCGGCGCCACCGCCTGCCCCCGAGGGTAAAGGCGGCGGTTTGGACATCCGCGTATGAGCGGTAGCCTGACCGCAACCGGGCTCAAATACGACGGTACCGGCGCCCCAAAAGTCACCCTAAGCGGGCAAAAGGCTGAGGCGCGGCGCATCATTGCGCAGGCACGGGAGCAGTCAATACCGATTTTGAAGCACCCCAGTCTGGCACAAGCCCTGGACCCCCTCGGTGTCAGCGACGAAATACCCGAGTCGCTGTACCTGATTATTGCTGAAATCTTAGTCTTGGTTTACCAGCTGGAAGGCCGTGGAGACCCACGGCCTTCCAGTCAACGCCGCCCCTAGGCAATGGATTCAAATTCGAGCTTACGGCCCACGTGGTACCCCTGAACCAGGTCGACGCCCATCTCGGTGACCATCTCAAGCTGAAGTTGGGACTCAATGCCCTCGGCAATAATCCGAGGCGACACGCTGCGGGCCAGCTGTATGACTTGCTTCAGCACATCGCGCTGCTGATGCTGGTCGCTCATGAGCTCAATTAGAAAACGGTCCAGCTTGATCGCTTCGGGGCGAATATCGATCAGTCGGTACAGGTTGGACTCGCCGGCACCAAAGTCATCTAGGTAAATCGCCACACCCAGCGCCCGGATTTTTCCAATCATGTCACGGTTGATCACGTGCCCGATCGCTTGTTCAGTGATTTCCAAGTTCAAACGCTCGCGGAAGCGCTCCGGCAAGGCCGCCAGACGATCCAAAAACCACTGCGCGGTGCGCGGGTCAATCACAATGGCCGGCATCACGTTAAAGGTGACAAACCGGTCATCGCGCTCCACTAGCCATGCACCAATGTCGGCCTGCAAGCGATCCAAGCCCCACAGGGTCCACTCTTTGACGAAGTCATGGCGCACGGCGGCATCAACAATTTCGCCGCCGGTGAACAGCTCGCCACTTTTCGACACCGAACGGGATAAGGCCTCGACCCCCACCGGGTCCTGCAAATCACCCGGGTGTGCGATGGGTTGGTAAATCATGCGGTAGCGGCCTTCGTCAAAGTCGCTGAACAGTTGCGCCTGACGCTTGCGAATGCGCTTGGCGTCGTCTTTGGAGCGCGTGCTAACCACGTCCGCCCGCGCCATTTCGCCGGCCGAGGCCACATAGAGCCCGGACTGGGCCCGCTCAATCAGGTGCTCAATGCGGGTTTCAGGGTTAACCGCCCGGGCGTATCCACCACGAATCCGAAAGCGCTGATTGATGTCGCGAAACACCAGCGCGCGCTCCAATTCGCGCTGAATATTGGCCCAAAAGGCTTCACTGCGGCGACCCCGCGTATCGCCGCCAAACCAGACCACGAACTGATTGCTGGCACCCACCCACATCCTGTCCTTTTCACCCAGGTGACGATTGAAGATCGCACGCATCTGGCTTTGCAGCGCTTCCCCTTTTTCACTGCCATGAACATCCAGGAAATCCTGAATTCGCAATAGCTCAGCCACCATGAGCGTGCCGCTACCCACCCGCCCGCGGATCGCCTGTTGGGCGACACCACCATCGGAGGAATCCTCGTCCAGCGGGTGAAACTGCGCCGCAATCCACTGCTCGTTAATCGCTTTGGGCAAACGCAACAGGCGCACTTCAAAGCGCAACCACTCGTCGTTCTCGGCGTTGAACACCTGCAGGTCAAGCAGCTCACTTTCGCGCCAGCTCTCGGTACGTATCGCGTCCAAGGTACCACTGAAAGAATCCCGGTCGGCGGCGCGAATCTGCTCAATCAAATGCGTGGCCGTCGAGTCAGCATTCAGCCCCAGGGCATCGAGGCTGGTAGTCGGGGCGCACAGGCGCATGTTGCGCGCATTGATGAGCATGGGATAGCGGCCGACCCGGTGCCCGCCGGGCTCCTGAACTAACCAATGTCCACTGACACCGATAGGCGCACCACGCCATAGCAGAGGCACCAGCGAAATAACTGACAGATCGCCGGGCTGGCCATTGGTTTTTTGAAAGTGGATGAGGTTCATACCCCAGTGCGTGCCATTGATCACTTCACTGCACGACCAGTACTGCTTGCCTGAGCGCATGGCCGCGCGGAGATCCGGCAGGTGCTGAGCCAGCTGGCTTAAGGAGAGCTGGATGTCATCCGCATGCGGCAGTATGAGCTGGCGCATGGGGGCGTTCACTTCCAGCAGCAAGTCTCCGTCCATCAGCACGCTGGGTGCCGGGGACGCCTCTATTAACCGAATTAACTCAAATACCTGCACAGCAACCTCCGAATCACAGGCTTGAGTGTGTCAAAGGCAGTCAGGACGAGCTGTGATAGAGCGGTCAAAGAGGATGTGATGAAGTCGACACTTTTGAGGCTTTTCTGGGTCTCAATGGCGATTTTCGACCACCCATAACCAAAAAACCCCCGACCTGCATGCAGGCCGGGGGTCCGGATTTGGTGCTCACGAGAGGATTTGAACCTCCGACCTCTCCCTTACCAAGGGAGTGCTCTACCTACTGAGCTACGTGAGCGATGGGCGCGAATAATACCGGCAACCGCGATGCTGTCAACCGCGAGATTGCATCCAACCGAATAAATGCCCGGTAAACGGGCCTAACGAGTTAGCGTTGCTCGCCCAGCGCGGGTCCAAATAACTAGTTTCCGCGGGCATGGATTCGACGGGTGCTTCGGCTGACCCTGTGTCAAAATGCCAAAAACCATCCTGAGGACACCCATGCCACCCATCACCATTCACCGCGCCGGACCATCAGATATCGCGGCCATTGTCGCAGGCAACGTCCGCATGGCTCTAGAAACCGAAGGCCTGAATCTGGATGCCGACCGTGTCACCGCGGGCGTAACTCACCTGATTGAGCATCCAGAACTGGGCCATTACTGGGTGGCTAGCATTGATGACGCTGGCAACCAGGGTGCAGACAGCCAACGCTTCGTCGGCCAGTGCATGATCACGACTGAATGGTCAGACTGGCGCAACCAGCCGATGTGGTGGTTCCAAAGTGTCTATGTCGCGCCCGAGGCCCGGCGGACGGGTGTGTTTAGCGCGCTGTATCATTATGTGGCCGAACAAGCGCAGGCCGCGGGCGTGAATGACCTGCGCCTTTATGTGGAGCGTGATAACGAAAACGCCAAGGCGACCTACCAAGCCTTGGGTATGCAGCACAGCCACTACGACCTCTTCGACGCTGTTCTTCGGTCGCAGGACTAGGACCCCGGACACTGGTCACTCGGCCTGCCTCTACTACAGTAAATAAGCAGTAGTAGCGGAGGCCACGAGCATGATTTTTACCCAGAGCGAGCGCGCAACGCCGGCGAAGCGCGTATTGGACATTATTCGTGACAGTGACGGAATGTCGCCGTACGAAGTGTATCGCCACACCCAGCTTGTGGCCTCCACCCGGGACGCTGAATGGTTCTGCCGTGAGCTATACCGTGTCGGTCTTGTGACGCCAAGCACTGAAGGCCGTGCCTGCTGGCATGCTGTGGCAATGGACACCGCTGAGTGTGCCGAGCGCCTGAAACAGGTGCGATCGCCCCTTCACAAACACGATGACGTCGATTCACCCGAAGAAAATGACCTGTTGGAACAGAACTCGCAGTAAACTGCGGGCATGCAACGACAGATCCCGCGCCACACGCTTGATGGCTTGCTACCACAAGGCCTGATTATCGACGCTCGGTCACCTGCCGAATTCGCGTTGGACCACATTCCGGGGGCCATAAATTTGCCCACCCTCGACGACGCGCAACGTCACGAAGTGGGCACACTCTACACGCAGGTTAGCCCGTTCCAAGCCCGCCTCAAGGGCGCCGCTTATGCCAATCGCAACATCGCTGACTACATTGATCGCCATGCCCACGACTGGGCGCCGGGGCTACCAATGTGGGTGTATTGCTGGCGCGGCGGTCAGCGCAGCGGCTCGCTGGCGCTGGTCCTGAAGGAGATCGGCTTCAAACCTACCCTTATCAATGGCGGTTACAAACACTGGCGCCACCAAGTCATGGCCGGATTACCCGATGCCATCCATGCCCTGAACTGGCGGGTGCTGTCGGGCGCAACCGGGACTGGGAAAACCGAGTTACTGCACGCGCTACGCCGCGCCGGGGAGTCCGTGCTGGACCTGGAGGGCCTAGCCAACCATCGCGGTAGCCTGCTGGGTCATCGCAGCAGCCAACCCACCCAGCGCGCGTTCGAGACCCAGTTGTACTGGGCGCTGAAGCAAATACCTGCGGGCAATACCGTCTGGGTCGAATCCGAGTCCGCCCGCATTGGGCAGCTAACGGTGCCCGAACGCCTGATGACAGCGATTTATCAGGCCCCCAATGTTGAGGTGCTCGATGACCTGCCCTCGCGGGTCGAACGCTTGATTCGCGATTATCAGCACTACTGCCAAGACGGCACCGATCTGAAACAACAGCTAGGTCGCCTGCGCGGACGTTACGCCAATGCGCAAATCGATGGCTGGTTCGACCAGATCGACCGCCAGGATTGGCCCGGATTGGTTGAAGGGCTATTGGTGGACCACTACGACCCCACCTATGCACACGGACAGAAACGGCTCAGCGCTGATCGCAAAACCGTTTTCACACGAACAGGTATGGACCTGCCCGCCTGTGTCGACGGGCTGATCGAGACGGCTCAGTTGGCAAACAACTGCTGAATTTCCGTCAGTGCGGCTGGGTCTTCGATGGTTGACGGAACCTGGTAGGCCTGTCCGTTGGCGATCTTACGCAGGATCGCGCGCAGGATTTTGCCTGAGCGCGTTTTCGGCAGGCGCGGCACGATGTGCGCAGACTGGAAGCAGGCAATCGGGCCGATCTTGGCGCGAACGTCGCGAATCAGCTCTTTGACGATGGCCTCGTCGGTTTGATCCACACCGTCTTTTAGAATGACCAACCCAACGGGGAGCTGCCCTTTTAAGGTGTCCTCGACGCCGATCACGGCACATTCGGCGACCGCCGGGTGCGCCGCCACGACCTCTTCCATCTCGCCCGTGCTGAGTCGGTGCCCGGCAACGTTAATCACATCGTCGGTTCGGCCCATCACAAACAAATAGCCGTCCTCATCCAAGTAGCCCCCGTCACCGGACTGATAGTAGCCGGGGAAGGCTTCCATGTAGCCGCTCTCGTAGCGCGGGTGATCACCCCACACCGTCGGGAAGCAGCTGGGCGGCAACGGACGGCGCACCACAATGTTGCCCTGCTCACCGGCGGGTAATTCCTGGCCATCGTCGTCCAGAATTCGAACGTCAAACCCCGGTGCCGGCAAGGTCGCACTGCCCTGTTTAACCGGCAACAGTTCAACGCCGCGTGGGTTGCAAGCGATGGCCCAGCCGGTTTCGGTTTGCCACCAGTGATCGATCACGGGCAGGCCAGTGAGGTTATCCAGCCAGGTCTGGGTCGGCGGGTCCAACCGCTCGCCGGCCAGGTAAAGCGCTTGCAGACTCGAGAGGTCGTAGTCGCGGTAGCAGTCACCGTTGGGGTCTTCCTTGCGAATCGCGCGAAATGCTGTCGGCGCTGCAAACAAAATTTTGACTTTATGCTCCTCGACGACGCGCCAGAATGCACCCGCGTCGGGCGTACGCACCGGCTTGCCTTCATACACAAGGGTGGTGCAACCGGTTAGCAAGGGGGCATAGACAATGTAGCTGTGTCCAACCACCCAGCCGACGTCGCTGGCCGCCCAAAACACGTCACCGGGCTGGACGTCATAAACCACGTCCATGGAATGGCGCATCGCGACCGCATGGCCGCCGTTGTCTCGGACCACGCCCTTGGGCTTTCCGGTGGTACCCGAGGTGTAGAGGATATAAAGCGGATCCGTGGCGTTAACGTTTACGCACTCCGCCGGCGTCGCCTCGGCGCAGCTGCTTGCCCAGTCCAAATCCCGGTTGGGCTTTAGGTCATAGCTGGCCTGATCCCGCGCGAGCACCAAAACTCGGTCGACCTGGTGACTCGCCTGCGCAAGGGCCTCGTCAACGATTGGCATGTAGTCGATGACCCGGCTCGGCTCGATGCCGCAGGTGGCGGTCAAGACAATCTTCGGCTGGGCGTCGTCTACGCGCGTGGTCAGCTCAGAGGCGGCAAAGCCACCAAACACCACCGAATGAATGGCCCCAAGGCGTGCACTGGCCAACATACCCAGCACGGCTTCGTACACCATCGGCATGTAGATAACGACCCGATCGCCCTTGCCCACGCCCTGGTCGCGCAGCACGCCCGCCAATTTGGCGACATCGGATTGCAGCTCCGCGTAGGTGATCACGCGCTTGGAGCCCGTCACCGGCGAATCATAGATAATTGCGGCCTGGTCGCCACGGCCATCACGGACATGCACGTCCACGGCTAAAAAGCAGGTGTTGAGCTCGCCATCGACAAACCAGCGGTCACTGCCATTGGCGTCTTTGCCCAGGGCTTGGGTTGGTTTCTTTGCCCACGCCAAAGCGTCGGCCTGCTCCATCCAGTAGCCTTCCGGGTCGTTAATCGAGCGATCGTGCAGCGGTGCGTAAGCCATTCCCAAACCTCAAATTTTTGTTGTGGGAGGACTCTACCCGAGGGCTTTGCCCCGCGCAGTTAAACGATAGGCGAAGCCAAGGTTGCAACGCACTGCCAGGGTGCGGGTGGTTGATACTCAGCTGCCCAGACCGCGATGACGCCACCCAGGGTCTGCGGGTCCACCGCCAACGCTTGTCGGCGCGGGTCAAGATCGGCCACATCGGGCCAGGCGGCACTGAGATTTGCCGGTGCCAGCGACGCCCGTTCAGTGCTGGCCAAGGTCGCATCCACCCCGGGCCAGACCTTCCAATCGTCGGTCCACTGGATGGCCAATTCCCCGACGATCGAACGCAGATGTAGCGCCAAACCGAACCCGGTGAGGTCGGTCATGGCGATGGGGGCATCAACCCCCTGCAGATCGACGGACACCGCAATGGCGTGCGCCAACCAATGGTCAAAAGATCGGCCGCGCACGGTGCCGGCCATCAAACCGCGCAGCAAAAGCCCCGACCCCAATGGGCGCGACACCCAGACCCGATCACCTGGCTGGCAGGGTCTTGCTGGTAGGGATTCCGACGCCTCGCCGAGAAGCGTTAGGGACAGGCTCGGCGGCTCGCTGACCCAGGTATGACCGCCCAAATTGGATCCAAGATCCAGGCTATCCAAACCGGCGCGTGACTGGATCAAATCCCGCCGCGGCAGGTCGCCATGGTTCTCGGCCAGCCCGACCGACGCGAGGCAGCCTGTCGGTTGCGCGCCCGCCACAGTTAGGTCACCCGCCGCATGCATGCCTGCAATGCGGGCGAAGCTGTAGGGGTCACCAACAAAATCGGTCAGCGTATCGACGGTGACGAGTTGGTCCCCGCGCGGGCGAAACCGCGCCGCATCACGGCCATTGTCGACGTCGCCCAGGGTCTGTAGCGACGCCTTGCCG
>CAKZQE010000286.1 GCA_937139465.1 uncultured Gammaproteobacteria bacterium | reverse complement strand
GCCGACGCAACCCACGCTGTTTTTTGGGCATTATTGGCGGCGAGGGCGCCCAACCCGGTTGGCATCAAACGTGGTTTGCCTCGACTACAGTGCGGTATTGCGCGAAAAGCTAGTCGCGTATCGGCACGATCCTGGTGCCGAATTATCTGACGATCGTTTTGTGTGGGTGGACGCCGCCCCGGAGTGGACATGAGATCACCGTTTTACCAACACCCATCCCGAATGCCTTGGAAGGCCACGCCACTGTCAGCTGGGCTGCTGGTACTGACCGCACTGATCGCGTTGCTTTCCAATACCGGCAGTAACCGAGAATGGGTCGTGCCGCTGGTGATGGCACCGAACGTTCAATTCTTCGTAAGTGAACCGTGGCGGGTGTTCACGCCAGCGTTACTGCACTTTTCATGGCCTCATTGGATTTTTAACGCCCTGTGGATGTTCGCCGTCGGCCGCCTGATCGAGTGGCGCAGCCCTTGGGTCTGGCTTGTTGTCGTCTTGGTGTCCGCTGTGGCCGGAAACTTGGCTCAGGTCTGGCTGGGCGGGACCATCTGGTTTGGTGGACTGAGTGGCGTGGTTTACGGCGTGCTGGGTTACACGGCGCTCTGGGATCGCCGGCGGCGTGATCAATATGCAGTCCCGCCGATGTATTTGGGTTTGTGTTTAGCGTTTTTGGCGGTTGGTTTTAGCGGGCTGGACCGTATGCTAGGCATGAATTTGGCAAATTTTGCGCACTTGGGTGGGTTAGCAGGGGGGTTAGCCGTTGCAGCCGCCCATTTGGCGCTATGCTCAGAGCCTAGGAGGACCTGATGGACTTGAACTTATTGATTGATCGGATGGACGTGGCGACCTACCAATCACTGAAATCGTCGATGGAAACTGGAAAGTGGCCCGACGGCGGTGCGTTGACTGGTGAGCAACGAACACTGGTGATGGAAGCTTTGATTCGCTACGGGCACCAACATTTGCCCGAAGACCAACGTATCGGATATCTGCCCCAACCCGACTGCAAAAGTGCACCGGATAACCTGATTCCCACTCAGCAACAGTAACGGCGACACGATGACTGCAAACACCGTAACTCGGCTGGCCGACTATACTGCCCCGGCCTGGCGCATTGACCAGGTCGCATTGACCTTCACCCTTAATCCAGGGGGCACCGAGGTGGAAGCGGTGTTAAGCATGGTGCAAAACACGGAGGGGGCGCCGCAGCCGCTGCATCTGGACGGTGAACAACTCACGACACAGTTGATCGAAATCGATGGTCGTGAGCTGTCGGATTCGGACTACGTTATGTCCGATACCGCGCTGGTCATATCGGCGCCGCCTGAGGGGCGTTTCAGCCTGCGCACGCGAGTTCAGATCGACCCCGACTCCAATACGCAACTCGAAGGTCTCTACCGCTCTGGCGGCATGTATTGCACGCAGTGCGAGGCCGAGGGTTTCCGTC
>CAKZQE010000285.1 GCA_937139465.1 uncultured Gammaproteobacteria bacterium | reverse complement strand
CGTTCGACGGCACGAGGCAGTACGCCAAGAACAAGCGCGCGCAAGTGGCGATGTGCGAGGCGTGGGCGGAGCGGGAAAAGAATTCTTTTCCCGACGAAAACGAAAACGCCGAGGAGCGCGGTCCCTTTGAAGCGACGATCGCGTCCGAACCGGTTCCGCCGCCGACGCGCCTGGAGGCTGTGGAGTGTCTTCTCGAGCGCTTCGACAAGGCGCTTTCGCAGTGCATGTTCTGCCTGTACGGCGTCGAGCTGACCGAGCCGCCCCGGCGGTGCCGCGAGGAGGGCGGCGCGCGGAGGCCTGGCAGGTGGCGAGGCGGGGGCGGCGCAGGCCCGCCCAGAGGCGCGGGGAGATCAGGCGGGGCAGAGGTGCAGCGACGGCGGGCGCCCGCGCGCGCCCGTCAGCCTCGACCGCCCGTCCCGGAGTAGGAAATCTCGTTGGCGGGTGCCGTCTCCGGCGTGGACCTCTTCTCGGGCGTTCTTTCGGGACGTCCCGCGCGCGGTGCCTCTCGTCCGCCGTCGAGCTCGCGCAGACCGCCGCTTTGCACACCGAGTACTGGACCAAGTACGCGTTCATGTTCCCCGTGTCCGTGTGCGTCGCGACGACCGCGATGCTCACCGGCATAGGAGGCGCCGCGCTCTTCTCCCCCATCTTCCTCATCGGCTTCCAAGCGCTCGGCCCCGAGTTCCCGCTCGCGACGCCGGCGGAGGCGTTCAACGTCGCGCTCATCACCGAGTGCTTCGGGTTCTCGTCCGGGCTCCTGGGGTACACCAAACGCGGTTTAGTGGACTGGCGGGTCTCCAAACAGTTCATCGCCGTGGGTTTGCCCTTCGGATGCGCCGGAGGACTCGCCGTCGCGTCGGCGGACCCCGACGCGTTACGAGCCGCGTACGGCGCGCTCACGTTTTTTCTGGGCGTTTACGTTTTGATGGGCGTCGAGACCGGAAACGACGCCGCGGATGACAGTACCTCAGACGAAGACGCTCATTCGTCGAGCACGTACACGATGACTTTGACCGCCTTTGACGGGACTCGGTACGAATACGACGCGCCGCTCTTTGACCCCGTCGCCGTCGTCGCCACCGCTCTCGGCGGTTTACTCACCGGTTTGCTCTCCGTGGGGATCGGAGAGAGCGTCGTGCCCCAGCTCACGCGGCGGCGACGGAAACGAAGTATGCCTCTGCCGGTCGCCGCGGGGACGAGCGTCTCGGTGGTGATCGCCGTCGCGCTCGCCGCCGCCGCCGCGCAAGCTTTCGCGCTCTACGGCGGCGAGGGCGACGCGACCACCGCGGCCGCCTCGGTCAATCGCAAAACGGCTGGCTTCGATGGCCATTTGCTCGTCAAACTCCGGCAAGGCTTCGTTCACCTGCTGAGCAAGCGTCGCATAGGCGTGGCGGCAAATCGCTAGGTAGTCCGGCTGCGAATACTGATAGAAGCTCAGGCTGAGGCCAAACCGGTCCGCCAGCGCAATGCGCTCGTTGATGCTGTCGGCCAAATGCACTTCGCCGCCGTCCACCACGTTTCCAGCGGACGCCAAGTTGTCCGCGGCAGGCTCCGGCACCAGGTGCTTACGGTTTGACGTGGCCACCACCATCAAATTCTGTGGGACACCCGCCATGGACCCCTCAAGCACCGTTTTCAGAGCTTGATACCCGGTGTCGCCGGATTCAAACGAGAGGTCATCGCAGAACACCACAAAGTGATAGGGCAAATCCGCCAAGGTGGAGAGCACCTGCGGCAAACGGTTCAGGTCGGCCTTAGCAAACTCGATCAGCCGCAGGCCGCGGCCGTGGTAGTCCGTCAGCATCGCCCGCACCAGTGAGCTTTTACCGGTGCCCCGGGCGCCCCAAAGCAGCACATGGTTGCTTGGCCAGCCCTTCAGAAACAGTTCAGCATTGGCTCGGAAGTGCTGTTGCTGCCGCTCCATCGCTAGCAAATCGCTGAATCGTTGATCCAGCGCCGCATCGATCGGAACCAGACCGCCGCCGGCCCCCGCGGCCTGATAGCGGACAGCCTTGATCTGATCAAAATCGATGGGGTCAAAACGCGGCGGCAGGATGGGTTCGATTCGATCCAGCAGCGCCAGCAAGCGCTCGTTCAGTTCGGGGGACAGCATGTCACAGGTTACCTTTTAGGGACGGCAGCGGATCACAGGGAGACGGCGCCAAATTCCTCAGCCACCCGGGCTGCTTTTTGAATTACCTGCGCTTCCATGTCAGCCAAGTGATGCGCCAGCTTCGTTTGCACGACCGAATCGAACGCGCCGATGATACGCAAGGCCAGCAATGCCGCATTGGCGGAGTTATCAATGGCCACCGTCGCCACCGGAATGCCCTTGGGCATCTGAACGATGCTCATCAGGCTGTCCTGGCCCTGCATGGCGGTGATATTCACCGGCACACCAATCACTGGCACCGTGGTCATCGCCGCGACCATGCCCGGCAAATGCGCCGCGCCACCAGCACCGGCGATGATTGCCTTTAGGCCGCGCTCGGCAGCCGAACGCGCGTAATTGACCATACGGTCCGGCGTGCGGTGGGCCGAGACGATCGTCAGCTCAAACTCGACGCCAAAATCCGTCAACACTTCAGCGGCAGCTCGCATGACCGGCAGGTCACTGTCGCTGCCCATGATGATTCCTACTTGCTTCATAGTGCCTGTTTTCCTTTGATGCTCAGGGCTCGCTTGGCCGCTCGGGCATTCGCAAGGACCTCAGTTACGGTCTCAGCGACGACGCTGAAATGGCCCATTTTTCGACCCGGACGGCATTCAGTTTTGCCGTAAAGATGCACCGTCACGCCGGGAATCGCGAGGGCGTCGGCCAACCCTTCGGCGACGGTCTCGCCCTGGAAGCCGGGTGCGCCAATTAGGTTAACCAGCGCCGCCGGCTTGGGCTGGTCGGTGGTGCCCAGGGGCAGCCCAAGCAGTAATCGCGCCTGTTGGCCGAACTGGCTGGTCTGGCAGGCCTCGATGCTGTGATGACCCGAGTTGTGGGCGCGCGGGGCAATTTCGTTAACCAGTAGCGCATCCTTGTGGGTGACAAATAGCTCCACCCCGAATAAGCCCACGCCCTCAAGTTCAGTGATGACTCGCTCGGCCAACGCCTTGGCGCTGTCACGCAGCTCATCGCTAATCCGCGCAGGCGTCAGCAGCAGATCAAGCAAGTTCAGGTCGGGGTCCACCACCATTTCTACCGGCTCAAAGACGGCACATTCACCGTTTGGGCCGCGGGCAACCATGACCGCCAGCTCCATCCGGGCATCGACTTTCGCTTCCACAAAAGATGGAGCATCCAAACGGTTGGCGTAGTCTGCAGAGGAGTCCATCACCACCACACCGCGGCCGTCATAGCCGCCCGTGCGGGTTTTCTGAACCAAGGGGTAGCCGAAATTATCGAAGGCTTGCGGATCATCCGGCGCGACCTCCACGAAGGGTGCCGTCGGAATCCCAAGGCGCTCATAAGCTTGCTTCTGGGTCAGCTTGTCACGGATCAGGGCAATCAGTTCGGGAGCAGGATAGACCGGCGTGCCGGCATCGCGGACCCGGGCCAAGGCCTCGACACCCACGTCCTCCAGTTCGACCGTGATCACATCGACCCGTGAGGCGAGTTCAAAAATAGCTTTTTCGTCGTGGTAACCCCCAAGCACATTCGCATCGGCGTTAGCGCAGGCCGGTGCGTGGGCATCGGGGTCAAGCACGGTGAGGGTTGCGCCCAGCGCGGTTACTTCCGGCTGGAGCATGCGAGCAAGTTGGCCACCGCCAACCACGCCGATTCGCTTGGTCATATCTGTCCTTGGCTTACTGAGCATAAGCGCAAAAGGCCAACAGTTTAGGCGTTCACGACGCCCTTCTCAATTGGGCCAACACCGGGGCTGAATCCGGCAGCACGCCAAACCACCGCTCGAAGGCCTCGGCAGCCTGCCCGACCAACATACCCAGGCCGTCCTCGACCTGCCCCGCGCCGGCGGCAATCGCAGCCTGCATCAGCGCCGTCGGCTCAGCGCCGTACATCATGTCGTACACCAAGGTGTTTGCGCTGATGGCGCCACTGGGCACGTTAACTGCCTGCCCCGACAACCCCGCACTGGTGGCACCGATAACCAGGTCAAAGGCCGCATCACCTGGCGTCCACACGCGGCCACCGCACTGCTCAGTTAAGGCCTGGGCCCGGGACTGAGTGCGATTAAATACGCTGACCATCGCGGGCCCTTCTGCCAACAGCGGCCCCATCGCACCACGTGCAGCGCCGCCGGCACCCAGCATCAGCACCCGCGCATCCGTCAGTTTTACACCCAAACGCTTAAGGTCCAGTACCAAGCCAGCCCCGTCGGTGTTGTCCCCGACCACGGCGTCGGACGAGCCATCAGCCGGTGCGATCAGCGTATTGCATGCTCCAGCCACACGCGCCGCTGGCGCATGCTGCTTGACCCACTGGTAGGCCGCTTCTTTGTGCGGCACGGTAACGTTGAGTCCGCGCCCGCCGCTGGAGAAAAACTGATCCAGAAAGTCCGTTAACGCCGCCGGCGCCACTTGGATCTTTTGATAGTCCAGGTCAATGCCACATTGCTGACCGAAGGCCGCATGGATGGCCGGACTTTTGGAGTGCTCGATCGGGTCCCCGATAACGGCCAGGCGCGCGCTCACACCCAGTCCCTAAATGGCAGGAACTGCTCGGTCAGGGCGGCTTCTGGCGAACCCGGCTCGGCGGCCCATTCATAGCCCCACTTGGCCATCGGCGGCATCGACATCAAAATCGATTCAGTGCGCCCGCCGGACTGCAACCCAAACAGCGTGCCCCGGTCCCACACCAGGTTGAACTCAACGTAGCGCCCGCGCCGATAGGCTTGGAAGTCGCGCTGGGCTTCGGTGTATACAGTGTGTTTGCGCGCCTGCACAATCGGGAGGTAGGCGTCCAAGTAGGTATTGCCGACCGCCTGCATGACCTGAAAAGCGTGATCGAAACCGCCTTCGCTGAAGTCATCGAAAAAGACCCCGCCGACGCCACGGGCTTCGCCCCGATGCTTTAAGAAAAAGTAATCGTCACACCAGGATTTAAAGCGCGGGTAAAGCGCCGTGTCTAACTCGTCCAACGCGTTCTTTGCGGTTTGGTGCCAATGCACACAGTCCGCCTCGACACCGTAGTAGGGCGTCAAGTCATAGCCGCCGCCAAACCACCACACCGGTTCCTCGCCTTCTTTTTCCGCCACAAAGAACCGCACGTTGGCGTGACTGGTTGGGATGTGAGGGTTACGCGGGTGGATAACCAAAGAAACGCCCATGGCGCGCCAGCTACGGCCGGCCAATTCAGGTCGCGCTGCGGTGGCCGAGGGTGGCAGGGCCGCGCCTTGGACATGCGAAAAGCCCACGCCGCCTTTTTCGATGACCGCACCATCGGCAATAACGCGACTACGGCCACCGCCACCCTCGGGGCGCTCCCAGGTTTGCTCGCTAAAGTCGGCGCCGCCGTCGGCCGCCGCCAGCGCGGCGCAAATGCGGTCTTGCAGATCCAGCAGGTAGGCCTCTACCTGCGCTGTGTTGGTTGACATGCTTAGTCCTTGTCAGGTCCGCCGCGCAAATACACGCCGTCCCATGCTTGTCGTATTGGTGTTGAGTGCCCAAGGCCGCCCAGCGGCGCGCGATACCAGCCATCCAGTCGTTGCCCCCAGGGCGTCAACCAGGTTCTATCGCGTGTGCCGCGACCGGACAGGTTCGCCGACGTGCTGACGATCGGAACGCCGAGCTGGTCGAGCACGGCGCGCATGGGCACGTGCTCGGTGATACGAACCGCCAGCGTATCGCGCCCACCCGTGAGTGCATCTGCAGTGCCAGGTGCGCTATGAACGACCCAAGTATACACACCCGGCCATTGCGCTCTGGCGGTTTCAAGCTCGTTTTGATCTAGGACAAAGTCGGCGACCTGCGACACGTCTGAGGCCAGCAAAATGACCCCTTTGTTGGGTGCACGCCGCTTGAGTTTAATCACATCCGACACGCGCTCGGTTAAATCAGCACGGCAACCGATGCCCCAGACACCCTCGGTGGGGTAACCAATGATCGCTCCGCTGGACAATGCGTGTGCACAGCGTCGGGCGTCGAACTTGGGTTGGAATCGAAGTTTTTGCATGGCGGGAATCATACGGCGTTCAATCGGAATATTTCCAACGGTAACGCCCAGCACAGGTGCTCACCCGCCCCTGCAGCTTGAGCGTCGTCAAGCGCGCCAGCACACGGGGTTGAGTCCAGCCCAAGGCCTGCGCAAGCTCGGGAACGCTATGGGCCTTTTCGCCCAGCGCATGACCGAGCTCGCACTCTGGCTGGTGATGGGTTAGTTCCAAGTGACCCCAGCACGAGTCGGCCAGCCAGACCTGAGCACCATCACGGATCAGCCCATTGGGCCCGGCCGCTTGATGCAACAGCGGGCTGCCAGGTACGGCCCAAATCTCCCGGTCCATCGACAGCGCCATTCGCGCAGTAATCAATGAGCCGCTGGAAACACCGCCCTGCACCACGAGCAGCCGCTCGCACAGCGCGGCAATGATCCGATTGCGCCGCGGAAATAGGCCAGCCTTGGGCGGAGTACTCGCAGGCACTTCACTGATCAAAGCGCCCTGCTTCACTATCTGCGCAAACAGCGGCCAACACTCACGCGGGTGTTGGCGTTCAAGCCCGCCGCCCATCACGGCTACCGTGGCATCAAGCGCCCCGGCATGGGCCGCCGCGTCAATCCCCCGGGCACCGCCACTGATGACAACGTGACCCTGCTGGCGAGCGGCTTTGGCCGCGGCAAACGCCAACGCACGACCGTCCACACTGGCATCCCGCGAACCCACAATCGCACTCATTGGTTGATTGAGTAGCGACGCATTGCCACGCACCCACAGTTGTTTCGGCGGATCCGGCAAGGCCCACAGCGCCGCCGGGTAGTGCGGATCAATGCAGCGAATTAGCTGGTCCCCGGCAGGGTTGTCCGGCTCCAACGAGTCGGCACGCAACGCCGCCATCAGCCCCGCGCGACTCAGGCCCGGCAGCCGCCCACCGGCCCCCTCCACCCAGTCCCGAGGGTCCGAGCTGCATTGAGTCAGTTGATAAAGGACATGGGCGTTGAGCCCACGCACCCGATTGATTTGCCACCAGTGCTGAAGATTCATGCCCCAGTGTCGCCATGCCGCAGACAGAAAAAAGGCCGGGGACACCGATGTAGGCATCCGCCGACCTCAAAGTCAGCCTCGGCTGACGTAACGCACCATCAAACTAGGGGGATGACAGGGGATCACCCACCCGCATGGCACGGTCCGCCTGCACGACCAGGGCGTAGCTAAGCCGGTCGAACACACGAAATACCATCATTAATCCACTGCGCTCGTTGGGAAGCTGGACCGTTTCACCGCTGACGGGATCCAGCACCTGCGCGCCCTCACGCTGGATCGACAACACATTGCCAGCGACCATGCCGTCGCGGCGGCCGCGGTCGACGATGACCACGTCATACTGACCGACCTGCTGGACACCGTCGACAACGGATAAAATCGAACCCGTCATGCCCGGCGGCGGTGCCGACGGCACAAAATCGCTGCTCAAGGCCGGCGGCAGTGGCAGCAAACGATCCGCGGCCCGCACCTCGCGTACCGAGTCATGCAGCCGCACACGGGTCAATCCGGCATCGCGATTAACGACGCTGGCACGACCAACGGCGATGGCTTCGATCCCCAGCACGTCGCCGGTCGCCTCATCAATAAAGGTTCGCCCTTTGCGATAAAGTCCGTAGTGCTCCAGGCCATACACGGCCTCGCCACGGGCGTAGGCCACATCGTTATCCGTCGACAAGATCTTGCCGTCGCGCTGGGCCAAAACATAAGGCGACGCGTCCAACTCCCCTGCCGCCACCATTTGATTGCCGCTTAGGTACGGCCCGATCACGCTAAGCGGCAAGGTCGGTATCGCACCAGCCAGGGGCTGCGGGCGTGCAGTGGGCGACAGCTTAATAATTTGATTGCGATCCACCACCAGCCGCGGCACCCCATTGACGTAGACCAATCGCACCAAATCACCTGGGTAAATTAGGTGTGGGTTAGCAATGTCCGGGTTGGCCTGCCAGATTTCGGGCCACAGCCAGGGCGAGTTCAAAAAGCGCGCAGAAATGTCCCACAACGTGTCGCCTTTGATCACGCGATAGGTTTCAGGGTGGTCCGAACGCACGGGCGTATCCGCCACCGCCCAACCACCAAGGGCCAATAAACCAGCCAGGGCCCAGCCTTTAAAACTCATGTGACAATCCTTGTTGCGCCTTAAAACGGCGGACTACGTGTTAAGATTAGTCGAAGATTTTGAAAGTTCCTTTTGCGAGGCATAGTACTGATGGCGCTACTGAATATTCTTGAGTTCCCTGATAAACGATTGCGTACGGTGGCTAAACCCGTCCAACAGGTGGACGCGGGCATTCAGACTCTGGTGGATGACATGACCGAAACCATGTACGCCGCCGAGGGCATCGGTCTGGCCGCGTCGCAGGTCGATCGCCATGTGCGCGTAGTTGTGATCGACGTCAGTGACGAACGCGATCAGCCCCTGGTGTTCATCAATCCCGAGCTAACCCCGCTCACCGATGAGCTTGAATCCTACAAAGAAGGGTGCCTTTCAGTGCCCGGTTACTACGAAGACGTGACGCGACCGGCCGAAGTTCACATCAAGGCGCTGGACCGTGACGGCCAAGCCTTTGAGATGAAGGCCGAGGGGTTGTTGGCGGTGTGCATCCAGCACGAATGCGACCATCTCGCCGGCAAACTGTTTGTCGACTACCTGTCAAACCTCAAGCGTGACCGAATCCGCCGCAAGCTGGAAAAACAGCATCGACTGGAACAGCGCGCATAATGCGCGTTGCATACGCCGGTACGCCGGATTTCGCCGTGCCTGCGCTAGCTGGGTTAATCGAACATAACGTCGACGTCGTTGGGGTTTGGACACAGCCCGACCGACCCGCAGGTCGCGGGCGCAAACTAACGCCCAGCCCGGTTAAGCGACTCGCGCTGGAACACCAACTACCTGTCCACCAGCCGGTGAACTTCAAAGACGAAGGCGACCGGCACTGCCTGCTGGACTCGGGCGCCGATTTGCTCATTGTGGCCGCTTACGGGCTGCTGCTACCGGCGCCGATCATCGACGGCTTTAGACTCGGTTGCGTCAACCTGCATGCCTCGCTGCTGCCCAGGTGGCGCGGCGCGGCGCCGATTCAGCGGGCGATTCAATCTGGGGACGCGGAAACCGGCGTCGATTTGATGCGGATGGAACTTGGCCTGGACACGGGGCCTGTAATTGGCGAGATGCGCACACCCATCAGCCCCACCGACACCACCGCGGACCTGCACGATCGACTGGCCGCCATGGGTTGGCCACTGCTGAAAGCCCATTGGGCCGACCTGCAAGCGGGGGCACCTGGCGTTAGCCAGCGCAGCGATGGCGTCGAGTACGCCGCAAAAATCACCAAAGCCGAGGCCCGCGTCGACTTCACCCAGCCCCGTGATCAGGTCGTTCGCAACATTCACGCCTTCAACCCATGGCCCGGTGCCTGGATCGACGGTTCCTTGGGTCGCGTCAAGCTGCTGCGCGCTGAACTGGCCGCAACCACCGGCCTCGCGCCAGGGCAGCTCGGCCCGGACGGCACTGTCGGTTGCAGTGATGGCGCCATCCGCGTGACCCAATGGCAGTTTGCCGGATCGACCGCGCAATCCATCGTAGACGTGCTGAACGCCCAGCGGTTAACGGCTGGCGAGTTTTTACAGCCCCATGAGTAACAACAACCAACCAGCACGGTGGCTGGCACTGAATGCCCTCGATGCGGTGATTCGAGGCCAAGGATCGCTGGACGCGAACCTGGCCAAAATGGCGCCGGAATCCTTGGCCCCGGCCGAGCGATCGCTGGCCCGGATGATCGCGTCCATCACCGCCCGCCACTGGTTCCACCTAGACGCGATCTTGGTGGGCTTGATGCCCAAGCCGCTGCGTGAAAAAGATCAAATCGTGCGCACCCTGTTGCTGACTGGCTTGGCCCAGCTCGCACACAGCCGCCAAGCCCAGTATGCCGTGGTGACCGAGACCGTTGCCCTATCCAAGCGCCTCAAACGCCCGTGGGCGCGCGGCCTGATCAACGGCGTCTTACGAAATTACCTGCGTGAAACCGCGCGCTGGAGCATGCACAAGCCCGACGACGTCGCCAAGTACAACCACCCTAGATGGCTGATCGATGCCATTCGTGACGCATGGCCGGAGCGAGCCGAGCAGGTGTTCGCCGCCAACAATCAACGCGCTGCCATGGTGCTGCGGGTTAATCGCCGCCAGGGCACCCGTGATGAGTACCTCGGCAAGCTCGACGCGGCCAACCTGAAGGCCACAGCCGGCGCAGGACCCGACGCGGTCGTGTTGGCCGAGCCGACCAGTGTTGGCCGGTTGCCCGGCTTCATGAACGGAGCCGCCAGCGTTCAAGACACCTCGGCGCAGTGGGCCGCTGGATTGATGCAAGTGCGTGACGGTGACCGTGTGCTCGACGCCTGCGCGGCGCCGGGGGGAAAAACCGGCCACCTGTTGGAAACCGCAGACATTGACTGCCTGGCCATCGACAGCGCCGAGTCACGCCTGGGGCGCGTTCACGAGAACCTCGAGCGCCTTGGCTTCACTGCCCGTGTCGAGTGCCGCGACGCCTCGGCGCCGCTTGACGGCACCTTTGACCGCATCTTGGTCGATGCGCCGTGCTCGGGCACCGGCGTTATCCGGCGCCATCCGGATATTCGCCTGGCCCGGGAGCCGGAGGACATCGCCGCCAATGCCGCGCTGTCGCTGCGCATCCTGCAAAACCTTTGGGGCAACCTGGCCCCCGGGGGCCGACTTGTCTACGTGACCTGTAGCGTGCTGCCGATTGAAAACGACGCCGTCGTCGCAGCCTTCATCGCCCAGACGCCCGATGCTACCCCGGGGGACTGCGATATTCCCGGCGGCCTCCCACAGCCACACGGCACGCAAATTCTGCCTGGGCCGGCCGATGTCGATGGCTTCTACTACGCGGTTTTGCTTAAATCGCCCGAAATTTCAGAGCAACGCCCATGAAAATCGTGATCCTCGGCGCCGGACAAGTTGGCGCGACCCTGGCCGATCGGCTGGCCTTTGAACAGCACGACATCACCTTGGTTGATAAAAGTCGCCTGCGCTTCAAATCCCTACCGGACCTGGACGTACGCACGGTGGTCGGCCACGCATCCAGCCCCTCGACCTTAGAAGCGGCCGGCGTAGATGACGCTGAACTGGTGATTGCGGTCACCAATTCCGACGAAGTGAACCTGGTTGCCTGCCAATTAGCGCGCGCCCTGTTTCGCACCCCCAGCCTGATCGCCCGCGTGCGCAACTCGGAATACCTAACCTCGGACATCGAGGCCCGTGTTTTCCAACCGGACGAAGCCTGGACCGACACGTCCCACGCAAAACTGGGCCGACTGTGGGTTCAGGAGCGCATCAGCCCAGAAGCGGAAGTCACCGACTACATTGTCAAATTGTTGGGTCAGCCCGGCACCTTGCAGGTCAGCGATTTCGCCGGCGGACGCGCGCAAATGGTGTGCGTAAAAG
The DNA here is from genome assembly GCA_937139465.1 of uncultured Gammaproteobacteria bacterium. GTDB lineage: Bacteria > Pseudomonadota > Gammaproteobacteria > Pseudomonadales > Litorivicinaceae > Litorivicinus. The sequence continues at coordinate 21,105 of CAKZQE010000285.1, read as the reverse complement.
CGGTCTCGGGTGGGCCCTTGGTGGGGCATCGTTTGGTTGACCTGACCGACCACCTGCCCGACGTTGATACACGCGTTGCGGCCATTTACCGCCGCGACCGGCCCATTATTCCCGAGGGCAACACCATCATCGAGCACGATGATGAAGTCTTTTTCATCGCCAACCGCAAAGACATCAGCGCCGTCACCGCCGAGCTAATGGAAACCGATAAGCCTTACCGTCGCATCCTGATCGCCGGGGGCGGCAACATCGGATCGCGTCTGGCGTCACGCCTGGAAGGCAAATACCGGGTTCAACTGATCGAGCGCGATGCCAACAAGAATCGCGAACTGAGCGAGCGCTTGAACAAGACCGTGGTCAACACCGGCGATGCTTCAAGCCCCAAGTTGCTTGAGGAATGCGGCATCCAAGACACCGACGTATTCTGCGCCGTGACGAACTCTGACGAAGCCAACATCATGGCCTCGATGCTGGCTAAGAAAATGGGCGCGCGCAAAGTCATGACGCTCATTAACAATGCTGCCTACGTGGACCTGGTTCAGGGCGGCCTGATTGATATCGCGGTGTCACCTGAACAGGCCACCATTGGCAGCATCTTGCGCCACGTGCGTCGCGGGGAAATCCTGCAGGCCTTTAGTCTACGCCGCGGAGCGGCCGAAGCGCTGGAGCTGGTCGCCGTTGGTGACGCCAAAAGTTCAAAGGTGATTGGCAAGACCATCGACAACATTAACCTGCCCGACGGGGCCACCATTGGTGCCGTCGTTCGGGGCGAGCAAGTGCTAATGGGCCATAACTACATCGTTATCGAGCCCAACGATCACGTCATTGTGTTCCTCGCGGAAAAAAGCCAGCGCAAGCTCAACGACATTGAACGCATGTTCCAGCCCTCCACGGACTTCCTACTGTAGCCATGCGTTACCTGATTATCGGCAAAATCCTCGGCCTGCTCATCGCCGCCTTTTCACTGATCGCGACCGTGCCACCGATGATTGTGGCGCTGATCTACGCGGAATCGACCTTGCTCGATTTCGCTGCGTCCGCCGCCATTATGTTCGCGATCGGGGCCGGCCTTTGGTTCGCCTGCCGCGGCGCCCGCTCGGAGCTGCGCAACCGCGATGGCTTCTTGATTACCGTCTTATTTTGGACCGTGTTGGGGCTGGCCGGGGCGGTGCCTCTGTGGCTTGACGACTCGGTTAACCTGAGCGCCACCGATGCGGTGTTCGAATCACTTTCAGGCTTGACCACCACCGGCGCGACGGTTATTTCCGGGCTGGATGACCTGCCGCGATCGCTGCTGTTTTATCGTCAATTACTGCAGTGGATGGGTGGCATCGGCATCATCGTACTGGCCATGGCCGTACTGCCGTTTTTGGGCGTCGGCGGCATGCAGATGTACCGCGCCGAAACGCCTGGTCCGATGAAAGACGCCAAACTGGCCCCGCGCATTGTCACCACGGCCGTGGTGCTGGCTTCGCTGTATTCAGGCCTGACACTAGCCTGTGGCCTGGCCTATTACTGGGCCGGCATGAACGCGTTTGACGCCATTGCGCACGCGTTTTCGACCATCGCCATCGGTGGATTCTCGACCAAAGACGCGAGCCTTGGTCATTTCGACAGCGCCGCCATCGAGATGGTGGCCATCGTGTTTATGATTCTCGCGGGCATTAACTTCGCCCTGCACTTTACCTCGTATAAAAGCCTCAAAAACGCCCTCGCTCCAGGCCACCGCCGTACCCGTGTCATGCCAACCTTTATGCACTATGTGCGTGACAGCGAGTCACGGGGTTACCTCATCTTTCTGGCGGTGTTGTGCGTCGTCGTGGTCGGCACGCTGATTGGCAAAGGCACCTATGAGCCCGCCGAGGCGCTGCGCAAAGGGGTTTTTGAGACGGTCTCGGTAGCGACCACCACAGGCTTTGCCACGGCGGATTACTCGACCTGGCCGACCTTCCTACCCTTTTTGTTGCTGATGAGTGCCTTTGCTGGCGCATGCGCCGGCTCAACGGGTGGCGGCATTAAGCAGATCCGAATGATTCTGCTGTTTAAGCAGGGGGCCCGTGAAATTCGCCAGCTCATTCATCCAAACGCGGTTATCGCCGTAAAGCTTGGGGGCAAGTCCGTTCCCGAGACGGTGGTGGGCAGTATCTGGGGATTTTTGGCCGCCTACATCTTCCTGTTTGCGCTGCTGATGCTATTGATGATGGCCGCGGGCACCGACCCGATTACGGCCTATTCCGCTGTCGGCGCCTGCATCAATAACCTCGGCCCAGGCCTTGGGGAGGTTGCGCTGACCTACGGAACGCTGGGCGGATTCGAAAAGTGGATTCTGTGCCTGGCGATGTTGCTCGGACGGCTTGAACTGTTCACCTTGTTGGTGGTGCTGACGCCCGAATTCTGGCGCGCCTAACGGTAGGGATGCCGCCCATCGGGCTGTGTTGCAAAGCGTTTGTATTCCCATTGGTATTGATCCGGGTATTCGCGCACCAGCGACTCGATTGCATCGTTCATGTGTTGAAGTCCGCCGTCGGCGGAGAAGGCCGGATCAACCGCTCGAAGCTCGACCTGATAGCAGCGGCGGGATTTTTTCACCGCACTGGCCAAAATAACGCGCGCCTGAGGGCGCTTCTGTGCGATTTTTTGGGCCAAGGTCATAGTAAGGGCTTGCTGGCCAAAAAACGTCGCCCAGGCGCCGCCTGCGGCGTCCGGCTCCTGGTCGGGCAACACGGCCACCATTTCACCGCGTCGTAACGCCTTCAATAGGCCCGCCACCCCCTGCATGTTGGTCGGGTGGACCTGATAGCCCTGGGACTGTCGACCCGCCAATACCAGCGCGTCGATGCCATCGAGCTTCGCTGGGCGGTACATTGCATTGAGCGGGCCGTGCTCAGACACCCATTGGCCCAGCAGCTCCCAGTTGCCCAGATGGGGCACCAGCAGGATCACGCCCTCGCCCGCGGCCAATGCGTCGGAAAAAATATGATAGTTATCAGGGTCTTGGATCTTATCCGGGTTGCTTTCACGTCGCACCCAGACGCGCGCCATTCGGGCTGCTTTTTCGCCCATGTCCTTCAGACTGGCACGCACCAACCTCGCCTGCTGAGTAGCATCCAAATCCGGATACGCCATGGCAATGTTGGTTCGCGTCGTGCGCGCCGCGCGACTCTGACCACCGTCTAAATGACGGCCCAGCGTTCGACCCATGCGATCAGCCCAATCGGGCGGCAGATTGGCCAGCAGGCGCAGCACCCATACGGCAAAAAATGATTTCAACGGAGTTCGGCTCACATAGCGAGAAAAGACAAGTCTCAGGTCACTCGATATACTACCGCCGCCTTCATCAAAGCTGAAATCTCATGAAACCGAATGCCCTCACGTTCCAACAAATGATCCAGTCCCTACAGACCTTTTGGTCCGAGCAAGGCTGTGTCGTCATACAGCCGCTGGACATGGAGGTCGGTGCCGGCACCTTCCACCCAGCCACCTTCCTGCGCTCTATTGGCCCCGAACGGTGGAACAGTGCCTACGTGCAACCGTCGCGCCGCCCCACCGACGGCCGATACGGTGACAACCCCAACCGCGGTCAGCACTACTATCAGTTCCAGGTAGTGATGAAACCCTCACCGGACAACATTGTTGAGCTGTACATGGATAGCCTGCGCAACCTGGGTATCGATCCTGAGGTGCACGACATTCGGTTAGTCGAGGACAACTGGGAAAGCCCAACGCTCGGCGCGTGGGGACTGGGCTGGGAAGTCTGGCTGAACGGCATGGAAGTGACTCAGTTTACCTACTTCCAACAGGCCGGCGGGCTCGAGTGCTACCCGGTCACGGGCGAAATTACCTATGGCCTCGAGCGCATTGCGATGTACCTGCAAGGCGTAAACAGCATGTACGACCTGGTGTGGACTGACGGCGTCACCTACGGCGACGTGTTCCTGCAAAACGAAAAAGAAATGAGCGCCTACAACTTTGAGCACGCCGATGTTGAACGCTTGTTTCTGAACTTTGATGGGTACGAAACCGATTGCCAGAAGCTGGTCGAGGCCAACCTGCCGTTGCCGGCCTACGAAATGGTGCTGAAAGCATCCCACACCTTCAACTTGTTAGATGCACGTCATGCGATCAGCGTGACTGAGCGTCAACGCTACATCCTACGCGTGCGTAGCCTGGCCCGTGCCGTCGCCCACTGCTACTACGACTCGCGCAAGGCCGCCGGCTTCCCCTTGGCAGACCCTTCCATTCGTGACGAATTGCTGGCCAAGGAGGCCCGCGCATGAGCACTCAAGACTTCCTTTTCGAACTCGGCTGTGAAGAGCTACCCACCAGCGCCCTAAAAAAGGCGGGCACTGACCTGGTCAGTGCCATTGAGAAAGCCCTAAAACAAACCGGGCTGGGTTTCGCTGGCATCGAAGGCATCGCCGCGCCGCGCCGGCTCGGCGTGTTGGTTCGGGACCTGCAGCTTAAACAGCCCGATCAAACGCTAACCCTTCGCGGCCCCTCGAAGGCTGTCGGCCTTGATGATAATGGGCAGCCAACTCGGGCCCTCGAGGGCTTCTGCAAGAAAAACGGGATTCAGCCTGCTGAGCTCACCGAAATCGAGACACCCAAAGGCGTGTGGCTTGAATACCGTGGAACCCGCGAGGGAGCGATGGCCGCTGACGTTATGCCGGCCCTATGCGCGGCAGCCGTTGATGGGCTGCCCTTGCCTAAGCGCATGCGCTGGGGCAGTACACGGCAGGAATTTACCCGCCCCGTACTATGGCTCGTAATGATGCTAGGGGATGCGGTCTTGCCTGCGACCCTCTTTGATCGGCAAAGCGGCTCAAAAACCCGCGGTCACCGGGTTCACAGCCCCGACTGGATTGAATTGAAGACCGCAAGCGAGTACTTCGACACCCTGCGTACCAACCGCGTGCTGGCCTCATTTGCTGAGCGCCGCGATAAGGTCAAGGCCTTGGCGGAATCCCTCTCGGTCGACGGACAATACCGGGTGGTCACGGACAGTGATTTGGTCGATGAGGTCTGCGCCTTGGTCGAATGGCCCGTGCCGCTAATGGGTGAATTCGATCCTGATTTCCTGGACGTTCCCAGTGAAGCCTTGGTCAGCTCTATGAAAGAGCACCAAAAGTATTTTCACGTGGTTGACGCTGAGGGTGCCCTGACGCACCGCTTTGTCACCATGGCAAACCTAGAAAGCAAAGATCCCGCGCTGGTGATCGAGGGCAACGAGACGGTCCTACGCGCCCGCCTCAGTGACGCCAAGTTTTTCTGGGACACCGACCTTAAAACCCCGCTGGCCAGCCGCGCCGCACAGCTTGATAAGATTGTGTTTCATGAGGCCCTGGGTACGCTGGGGGACAAAACACGTCGTGCCGGCACGTTGGCAGCCACAATCGCCCCCGTGTTTCACGTGAAACCTGAGACGGCCGAACGTGCTTCACAACTGGCGAAGTGTGACCTGCTCAGTGAAATGGTTCTTGAGTTTACTGATCTGCAAGGGCTAATGGGCACCTACTATGCACGTCGCGAGGGATTGGCTGGCGATATCGCTGAGGCCCTGCATGAGGTGTATAAGCCTGCCGGGGCCGCCGACCAAACACCGCGCACACCCACAGGTCAGGTGATTGCACTGGCCGACAAGCTAGACACACTCGTCGGCTTGTTCGCCGTAGGTCAGCCCCCGACCGGAAGCAAGGACCCCTTCGCACTGCGCCGTGCGGCGCTGGGCATCCTACGCATCATCGACGACCGCAACCAACCGATTGACCTGGAAGGCTGGATTCAGGCGGCCTTCGATGGCCAAGGTGACCACGCCACCAATGGCGACGCGGTGGCCGAGGTCGTCCAGTTTTTCCGGGATCGTTTGAAGGTTAAGTTGACCAGCGAGGGCGCCAAGCCTGAGGTCTTCGAAGCGGTCATGAGCGCCCACGGGACACTGTGCCCCGTCACCATCAGTGCGCGGGTAAATGCACTCAGCGCCAGCCTGGGCGGCGACGATCTGGCCCAGGTGGCCGCTGGTAGTAAGCGGATTGCTAACATTCTGAGTAAGTCCGACGACACACCTGGAGCGGTCGAACAGACTTTATTCCAGCACGCGGCTGAAACCGAACTCGACGCCGCAACGCAGACGGCCAGCGCAGCCGTGGCCAACGCCCTCAGCGCCAACGACTTCACCGGAGCGTTGGTGGCCTTGGCTGCCCTGCGCAAGCCCATCGATAACTATTTCGATTCAGTGATGGTGAATGACGACGATCCTGCGGTTAAAGCCAATCGATTGGCGACGTTGGCCTCCTTGCAAGCGGTGTTCGCGCAGGTCGCTGACCTATCGCAGGTGACCGCTTAGTCATGGCCCTACGCGTGGTGATCCTCGATCGTGATGGTGTGATCAATCGCGATCGGGATGACTACGTGAAGTCAGCTGACGAATGGATCCCAGAAGCCGGCGCCATCGAGGCAATCGCCCGGCTCAAAGCTGCCGGCATCTGGGTCGGCATTGCCACGAACCAGAGTGGTCTGGCCCGGGGGTTGTTCTCGACTGCCGACCTAGACGCCATGCACCAGAAACTAAGGCACTTGGTCCGGGAACAGGGTCATGAGGTCGATGCCATTGCCCACTGTTTTCACCTACCCGATGCAAAGTGTCCCTGTCGAAAGCCCGAACCGGGCCTTCTGGCACAACTGCAAACCCTCTACGGTCGCCCTTTTGTTTCACATGAAACATGCATGGTGGGTGATACCCAAAAAGACCTGTTAGCGGCAGCGGCCTTTGGACTACCCGCCATCCTAGTGCGCACCGGGAAAGGCGCAAAAACCTTGGAATCCCACGCAATAAAAAACCCAGTGTTTGACTCGCTCAAACACTGGGTTGACAGCCTAGCCCTGTAGGACAACTACACGTCTAGGTTAGCCACGTTGAGGGCGTTGCGCTCGATAAACTCACGACGGGGCTCAACCTCGTCCCCCATCAAGGTCGAGAACATCTCGTCCGCCTTGATTGCGTCCTCGATGGTGACCTGCAGCAACCGGCGATTGCCTGCATCCATAGTCGTTTCCCACAGTTGCTCTGGGTTCATTTCACCCAACCCTTTATAGCGCTGGATCATCGGACCGCGACGCGCTTCGACCATCAAGAAATCAAACACGTCGCCGATCGTCCGAACACGGCGTTCTTTGTCGCCGCGGCGAATCTCGGCGCCTACATCCAGCGAACCTGCAAGCTGCTGACCGAGCTCGATCATTCGGGTGTAATCCGTATTATCCGTCAGCTCCAGCCCGAGCGGGTGGCTACTGGTCGTGCCGCGCCAGGTTAACGACACCACCGGACGGAAGACTGAGTGCTCAAGGTCTTCTTGAACCGTGACATCAACGACAAACCCACTTGATGGGTCGTCAGGCAACCAAGACTGCATCTGCTGACACCAGTTCTGCAGGTAGGCCTCGTCCGTCAAATGCTCGCGCGTCACCGGCGGCAGATAGGGGAGTGCCCGAGCAATGACGTCCGGGAAACGGCGACCCAGACGCTCGACTCGACGATTAACCTCTAGGTAATCGCGAATCAAACGCTCAAGGCCGGTACCCGTCACCGGCGGCGCACCTGGCCCTGGAATCAATTGCGCGCCCTCGAGGGCGACCTGAACCAACCAATCCTGCAGCGCAGGCTCGTCCTTTAGGTACTGCTCGTTCTTGCCCTTCTTGACCTTGTAGAGCGGCGGCTGGGCGATGTAGATGTGACCGGCAGCCACAACTTCCGGCATCTGGCGGTAGAAGAAGGTCAGCAACAGGGTGCGGATGTGCGAGCCATCGACGTCCGCGTCCGTCATGATAATAATCTTGTGGTAACGCAACTTTTCGATGTTGAAATCATCACGGCCGATGCCCGTGCCCAGCGCGGTAATCAGAGTCCCGACTTCCTGAGAGCTCAACATCTTATCGAATCGCGCTTTTTCAACGTTCAAGATCTTACCGCGCAACGGCAAAATAGCCTGCCCACGGCGATCACGACCCTGCTTCGCACTGCCACCCGCCGAGTCGCCCTCCACTAGGAACAACTCGCTTAGCGCGGGATCTTTCTCTTGGCAGTCCGCCAACTTCCCGGGCAGGCCAGCAATATCCAGCGCTCCCTTTCGACGGGTCATTTCACGGGCCTTACGGGCCGCATCACGTGCCCGCGCCGCATCGATCATCTTACCCGCGATAGTTTTACCGGCACCGGGGTTTTCCTCTAGATAGGTCGTAAACGCATCGCGCATGTCCTGCTCGACTGCCGTCTGAACTTCCTGGGACACCAACTTGTCTTTGGTCTGGCTCGAGAACTTGGGATCGGGCACCTTGACTGAAATAATTGCCGTCAGGCCCTCACGGGCATCATCCCCACTGGTACCGATCTTAGCTTTCTTATTAAGCTGCTCGTTCTCGATGTACTTGTTAAGCACGGCCGTTAGCGCACGGCGGAAGCCGGACAGGTGGGTGCCGCCATCGCGCTGGGGAATATTGTTGGTAAAGCAGAACACGTTTTCTTGGTAGCTATCGTTCCACTGAAGCGCTACTTCAACACCCACACCGTCTTCGCGTTGCGTCGTGAAGTGGAACACCTCGCAGATTTGCGTCTTTGAGCGGTTGAGGTATTCAACGAACGACCGCAACCCGCCTTCGTACTCGAAGGTTTCGGTCTTGCCGGAGCGTTCATCCGTTAACCGAATGCAGATGCCGCTGTTCAGAAAGCTCAACTCGCGCAAGCGCTTGGCCAAGATGTCGTAGTGAAACTCAACCAATCCAAAGGTGCTCTCGGCTGCATGGAAACGCACGGATGTACCAGTGCCTTCGGTAACACCGACCTTTTCGATCGGTGCCACGGGGGCGCCATGGGCATAGGTTTGTTCCCAGACGGCGCCATCACGCTTAATGGTGAGGACTAGCTTTTCGGACAGGGCGTTGACCACCGACACGCCAACACCGTGAAGACCGCCAGAGACCTTGTAGCTGTTGTCGTCAAATTTACCGCCGGCGTGGAGCACGGTCATGATGACCTCAGCGGTAGAGCGTCCTTCCTCGGCGTGGGTATCGACGGGTATGCCGCGACCGTCGTCGTGGACGGAGATGGATTCATCGCTGTGGATAGTCACTTCGATGGTTGAGCAGTGGCCCGCAAGGGCCTCGTCAACTGAGTTATCCACCACCTCAAACACCATATGGTGAAGGCCGGTGCCATCGTCTGTGTTACCGATGTACATGCCCGGTCGCTTCTGGACCGCTTCAAGCCCCTTGAGGACTTTAATTGAGTCACTGCCGTACTCTTGTTCACTCATGCTTTTTCCTTAGTCGCCTCGTGCAATGGCGCCCTGTTTCACGTGAAACATACGCACATCGCCAGCGTTTTCTATTAGCGGGCTTACCCGCTGCGCCTCTACAGCGCTCAACAACACCTGAGCGCCAGTCTGCGTCATCAATCCAAACAACGAGCGCTGCCGCTCATCATCCAGCTCAGCCGCCAAATCATCCACCAACAGCACCACGCGGCGCTCTCGATGACGTGACAATAATTCCTGCTGTGCCAACACTAGCGCCGACACAACCACTTTCTGCTGCCCCCGTGACAAGGCATCGGTGAGCGCTGCGCCACGTGCAGTTAACTGAAGGTCACCGCGGTGGGGCCCGGACTGGGTGCTTCCCAGAATCCGATCCCGCGCCAACCCTCGAACTAACGCGTCGCCCAATCCACCTTTGTGGTCGCTGTAGCCAGGGCGGTATCCCACTTCGATCGCCGGCATCCCGTCAACACGACTTAATACGTTATAAAAAGCCTGCTTTAACAGTGAAAAATACTGTGCTCGCAACTCATGAATCGCTTCACCCGCCTCCGCTAGGACGCCGTCCCAAAGCGAAATTTCCGCATCGGACAGTCTACCATTTTTTAGCGCTTTGTTACGCTGATCCAGGGCTTTTCGGTATCGCGAGTAGACCATTGTCGGCTGTGCCAACACATGAAACACGCCCCAATCCAACAGGGCGCGGCGCCGCGACGGCGTACCCGCCACCCAACCCAAACCTTCGGCACCTACGACTAAGTAGGGCAGTTCGCGAGCCATGGCGGACAGGGCGTCCTGAGGCACCCCGTTAATACGTGCTTCTACGCGACCCGAGGCCTCACGTTGAATGCCCATTTGAATTGCGACGTCGTCACGTTGCAGCCTGCCCGCCACCAACACCGACGCGGCTGTGGATTGAATCAAGGTATGCGGACGCGGCCCCAAAAAACTGCGGCCCGACGCGAGGAAGCCGACGGCCTCCAAGAGGGAGGTTTTACCGGCCCCGTTCGGGCCGACAAACACATTAATGTTGGGCGACAAATCAATATCGACCAACGCAAGCGCCCGCAGGCGCTCTACGTGCAGGTGGGAAAGAAACAAGCGCTTACAGGCGCATTGGCATAACCACGTACTGCGACAGCCCGTCGCCCTTGCCCATCAACAAGGCGCTGCCATTGGGGTCTCCTAACTGGAACTCGACCTGCTCGGCTTCAATGACGTTCAAAACGTCCTGCAAGTAGCCAACGTTAAAACCGATCTCGTAGCTGTCCGGACCATCAAATTCGGCTTCGATAGTTTCTTCGGCCTCTTCCTGTTCGGTATTATTGGTAGCCACGGTTAAGGCATTGCCTTCCAGGCCCAAACGAACGCCTCGGAACTGCTCGTTTGACAAAATAGCCGCCCGCCCCAGCACCTCTTTGAACAACCGCCGGTCGACGACCAGCGCGTTTTGACGACCCTTAGGCATCACCCGCTCGTAATCCGGGAATCGCCCTTCGATCAAGACGCTCGTAAAGGTCAGGCCGCTAATTTCGACCTGCAGGTGCGACGCGCTAAAACGCAGCGACACCGGCTTATCTCCACTGTTCCCCAGCAGTTTCGCCAACTCCAATACCGCCTTACGGGGCAAAATCAGCGATGCCTGTGCCTGCTCATCTTCAATGGCCACGTCGCTGAGGGCCAATCGGTGACCGTCAGTGGCAACACAACGCAACACGCTGTTACCCACGGCAAGGTGCATGCCGTTGAGGTAGTAACGAACGTCCTGCTGCGCCATGGCGAACTGCACCTTCGACACGGCCTGGGACAGGGGCACCGCTGGTACCGCCACCGCTGTCGTGTCACCTTGCATCTCGACACGGGGAAAATCGTTAGCTGGCAAGGTCGCCAACTTAAATCGGCTACGACCGCTGCGCATTAAAATATGCGCGCCATCCATACGGCATTCGATCAATGCATCGGCCGGCAACGCCTTCAAAATATCGACCAGCTTACGGCCTGGCAGGGTGATCTCGCCGCCCTCACGGACCTGATCCACCTCAAGCTCAATGCTGATCTCGGTGTCCAAGTCGGTACCGGTCAGGACACTGCCCTCCGCATCGACGACCAACAGCACATTCGCCAAAATCGGTAAGGTGTGTTTACGCTCGACGACGGCTGCGGCCGTGGTGGCTTTTTCAAGGAAGTGTTCGCGCGAAATTGTAAAGTCCATCGAGTCCTATCCGGCTAGCGATTTATACAGGTTGTCGTAGTCTGCTTTGATCACGGCGTCCGTGACCAGCAATTCTTTAATCTTACGGCAGGCGTGCAGCACTGTCGTGTGGTCGCGCCCACCAAAGGCCTCGCCGATCTCGGGCAAGCTATGGCTGGTTAGCTCTTTGGCCAACGACATCGCCACCTGCCTGGGGCGTGCAATTGAACGGTTGCGGCGCTTGGAGAGCAAATCGCTCAGCTTCATTTTGTAGTAGTCCGCCACAACCTTTTGGATGTTGTCCAAACTGACCTGCCGGTCGTGCACCGCGATCATGTCTTTCAAGGTTTCGCTGATAAACGGCACCGTAATCGGCTGATTCAGGAACTTCGAGTTCGCAATCACTCGTTTCAACGAACCTTCGAGATCACGCACGTTGCCACGCACCTTCTGGGCGATAAAAAACGCACACTCACGCTGCAAATCAATACCTGAGCTAATGGCTTTGTTGATCAAAATAGCGACCCGAGTTTCAAGCTCCGGCGGCTCAAGCCGAACCGTCAGTCCCCAGCCGAATCGACTTTTCAGTCTGTCTTCCATCTTGTCGATTTCTTTTGGGTAACGGTCGGACGTCAGGATGATTTGTTGGTTACCTTCAAGCAGCGTATTAAAGGTATGAAAGAACTCTTCCTGACTTTTGTCCTTGCCAGCGAAAAACTGTATGTCATCAATCAGAAGGGCATCCACGTTTCGATAGACACGTTTAAAGTCGTTAATCGCGTTCAACTGAAGCGCCTTGACCATGTCCGCCACGAACCGCTCAGAGTGCACGTAGATCACTTTGGCCTCGGGGTTCTTGGCCATGATTTCGTTACCGACGGCGTGCATCAGGTGGGTTTTACCCAAGCCGGTATCGCCGTAAAGAAACAACGGGTTGTATTCACCCCCCGGATTTTCCGCCACGCGCTGGGCGGCCGCGCGGGCAAGCTGGTTCGATTTACCCTCAACAAAGTTGTCGAATGTAAACAAACGGTTCAGCCGCGGTGTGTGCTTAATTGAGCCCTCGACCACCGCTTGGCGTGGCGCCGTTACAGGTGCCGTTGCCGGTGCCGGCACCGCCGGAGTTGGGGCCGCCGCTTTGGGCGCACTGCCGACATCGATTTGAACACGAGTCTGCGGGTTGGCATGGCCAATCAACTCTTCTATACGGCTGAGGTAACGGTCGCGCACCCAATCCTTAACAAATCGGTTAGGCGCCAAGATTTTTAGCAAGCCACCGTCCGTCTGCGTCTGCAACGGACGAATCCAGGTGTTGAATTGATCCGCTGGCATTTCCTGTTCTAATGACGCCAGACAGTCATTCCACATGGCAGCTTCCTTTTGTTGAGTGGGGGCGGTCGCCGCCGCAAATACGGTCGACCGGAGCAGTTCGCAAAATTCAGGCGATGGAGTCTGCCAAAGTTATACACAGGACGGAAGCCTTTTCGCAAACCACCCGGAACAAAAGGGTAACGTACTGTTTTAGTTGGAAAAAATATTATCCATTAAGCAATTCCTGTGGATAAGTTGAGGTTAACTAGTCCCATATGAGGCCATTCGCGCCCCGCAACCCACCCCGATGACTGTGGATAACTCGGGTTTTCCAGCCAACCATAGGGATATCAACGCCAACCCTTGCAATCAGCCACGCTCAGCCGTAATATCCGCGTCCACTTTTGCGCGACCTGCGCAGTACTGAGGATTTGATAGTGAAACGTACATTCCAACCCAGCGTATTGAAGCGCAAGCGCACCCACGGTTTCCGCGCTCGCATGGCGACAAAGAATGGCCGTCTGGTACTTAAGCGCCGTCGCGCTAAAGGCCGCAAGGTTCTAAGCGCTTAATTGAGCCAACGCCGCCTCGCACCTCTGTGCGGCAACAGCCAATTCGAACAGGTCTTCTCGTCTGCTGATTCTAAACAGCATGCGGGTGACCTGTTTTTGTTGTTGAAACGAAACAACGAATCTACCCACCGTATTGGGTTGATTACGCCCAAACGACAACTCAAGCGAGCCGTGGACCGTAACCGGTTCAGACGGGTTGCCCGTGCCTGCGTGGCCAAGCTACCAACCGATCAGCACTACGACATCGTGGCGCTCGTTAAACGCATGCCCAGCGATCTGCACAGCACCGACATCAGCCGGCGCCTGGACACCCTGCTCAGCCGATTGGTCAAGAAGGCCAACCGCACGCCGGCGTGAAGGCATTCGTGCTGTTAATGATTCGCGGCTATCAACTGGCGATCTCGCCACTCATCGGTCCGCGTTGCCGCTATCTACCCACTTGCAGCCAATACGCCCTTGAAGCCATACAAATACACGGCATACTGCACGGCATTCGCTTGTCTGTAGCGCGAATTCTGCGATGCCACCCCGGGTGTCCCGGCGGATTCGACCCAGTCCCGAGCAAAGACGCACCACCAAACGAGTAGAAAATGGATATTCAACGAATGTTATTGGGCGGCGCCTTAGCCGTTGTCAGTTACCTGCTGATTCTGCAGTGGAACGAAGATTACGGCCAACCGGCCCCCGTTGTTGCGGCCACCCAAGCACCGGCCTCTGCCGGCAGCGCTGACCTCAACACACTGCCCAGTGCCCCGACAGCGGCAGCCGCCACCAATGATTCCACCGCCCTGCCTGGCACCGTCAATGTGGTCCAGCCCACCGGTGAACGCGTCACCCTAGCGACCGACACCCTGCGCTTGACGGTTGACTTGCGTGGTGGCGATATTATTCGTTCAGAATTGCTCAACTACCCCCAGATTCTTGAGCGCCCTGACCTACCTTTTGTGCTGCTTGACGATCAAACGCGTGTTTACACCGCCATGTCAGGGCTGGTCGGACCTGACGGCTTGGACAACCAAGATGGGCGTCCGCTTTACCAAGTGGCTGGGCCGACTGAACTGGTTGATGGCGACACCTTGCGTGTCCCACTGGTGTTTGAAAACGACCGGGTCAAAGTCACAAAAACCATTGTTTTAACACGCGGCTCTCACATCGCTGGGATCGAGCACCAGGTCACCAACAAAACCAGTGACACGCTCGTCATGTCACCGTTTCACCAGCTAAAACGTGACCGCTCCAGCGACCCCAGCACGCAAACGTCCATGGGCGTTCAGGCCTTTCTCGGTTACGCACTGCGCACCACCGAAGAACGCTATTACAAAGTCAGTTTAAGCGACCTTGAAGAATCAGCCGATGTTGCCAAAATCAACACCGAACTCAGCGCCACCAAAACCCCAGGCGCATACCTGGCCTTAGTCCAGCACTACTTTGTCTCCGCCTGGGTGCCCCAGGACGATCTGGCCGCTGACTACCAGTTCCGTTCACTGGCCAACGGCCAAACCGTCGGCAGCATCGTCGGCAACAAAACCAGCATTGCACCGGGCGCTACGGCTACCTTTAGTGCGCAACTCTACACCGGTCCCAAGGATCAGAACGCGCTGGAACAATTATCAGACGGCCTGCATCTGACCGTCGACTACGGCTGGTTATGGTTTATTTCGCAGCCCATTTTCATGCTGCTGGAATTCCTGCACGGTTTCCTTGGCAACTGGGGATTGGCCATTATTGGCGTCACGCTGTTAGTGAAACTGGCCTTTTACAAGCTGTCCGCAGCTGCCTATGGTTCCATGGCTCGCATGCGTAAATTCACGCCTGAAATGACGCGCCTGCGCGAACTTTACGGCGATGACAAAACGCGCCTGTCCAAAGAAATGATGGATCTCTACAAAAAAGAGAAGATCAATCCCTTGGGTGGCTGCCTGCCAATCCTGGTTCAGATGCCAGTGTTCCTGGCCCTTTACTGGGTGTTGCTGGAATCGGTCGAGCTACGGCAAGCCCCGTTCTTTTTGTGGATTGTTGACCTGTCAGTCAAAGACCCCTACTTCGTCTTGCCGCTGCTAATGGGTGCCAGCATGTTCGTTCAGCAAATGCTCAACCCAACACCGCCGGACCCGATGCAGGCCAAAATCATGAAGATCATGCCCATTGCATTTACGTTCTTCTTCCTGTGGTTCCCCGCCGGTTTGGTTCTGTATTGGGTATCCAACAACGTTCTGTCGATTGCCCAGCAATACGTGATTACCAAACGCATTGAGGCAGGCGACAACGCCAGCTGATGGAGACCATCACCGCCATTGCCACCGCCCCAGGTCTGGGTGCGGTCGGCGTGGTCAAAGTGGCTGGCCCGGGCGTAACCGACATCATCAGCGCCTTAGGTTGGCCGCTCAAACCACGACACCCTGTGCTGGTCAATTTAAAGACGATTGATGGGGACACCATCGATAGCGGCTTACTCATCTACTTTCCTGGTCCAAACAGCTACACCGGCGACGACACCCTGGAATTTCAAGGGCACGGCGGACCGGTGGTGTTAAATCAGGCACTCGAGCGCTTCGTCCAGCTCGGCGCGCGCTTGGCCCGGCCCGGCGAATTCAGTGAGCGTGCGTTTTTAAACGACAAACTAGATCTGGCGCAGGCAGAAGCCGTTGCCGATCTAATATCTGCGTCCAGTGCCGAAGCCGCCAAACGTGCGATCCGCTCCCTTGAGGGCGAGTTTTCCCGTCAGGTGCAGCACCTCTACGACGCTATCGTTCACCTGCGTATTTACGTTGAAGCGGCGATCGATTTCCCCGAGGAGGAAATCGATTTTTTGGCGGACGGTAAAGTCGCGGCACTATTCGCTGACATAGAGACTGAGCTGGCGGCTTTACGTGCCCAAGCCCGGGCCGGTCAACGCTTTAACGATGGCATCCGTATTCTCTTGATCGGCAAACCTAATGCTGGCAAGTCGTCATTGCTGAATGCACTCAGTGGCCGCGACAGCGCTATTGTCACGCCCATAGCCGGCACGACACGGGATGTGTTGACCGAACACATCAACCTGGACGGTTTACCGGCGGAAATTATCGACACGGCCGGTTTGCGTCACACCGACGATCCTATCGAAGCCGAAGGGGTACGACGCGCACTCAAGGCACTTGAGACGGCTGACATCGTCTTGTACTTGGCTGATGCGGCCGTCGACAAGGGTTCCCTAGAAAACGACCTGCGGGACTTGCTACCGCCATCCGTGACACCGGACTTGATCCTGTGGAACAAATCAGACCTCGTCGGTGTAGCCCACAACTCCGACCATACCCTCTCTATCAGCGCTGCCACCGGGGCAGGGCTTGATCAGCTCATCGAACGAATCAAAACACTGGCCGGCATCACGCCGCATGAATCGGGGTTCTTGGCCCGTGCACGCCACGTCGATGCCTTGGATCGTTGTGCCCATGCGTTGACAGCGGGGCGAGCGCAATTGGACGGCGCGATGGCCGGTGAGCTACTCGCTGAAGACCTAAAGTGGGCCCACGACTGCCTTGGCGAAATCACCGGCAAAATGACCGCTGATGATCTGCTAGGCGAGATTTTTTCTTCGTTCTGTATCGGCAAATAAGCCGACAGCTAACGTTTGTACTGGGTGGGGCAATAGCCACGATCCACGCCTTGCGGACGTAGGGCTCTGTGTTTCGTTACGCGTCCAGATACGCGACTGCGCCATAGTCGAAATGACGATGCCTTCAGATAACGGCGCATCAGCCGCCTAACACCCGGCTCCTTTAGCCCGTATAGCTGCTCTATGGCCTCAAAGGGTGTCCTGTCTTCCCAGGCCATTTCAATAATCCGCGAAAGGTCTGAGTCTGCGAACTCTGTCATATTATCCACACGTACTCCTATGCCCTTCATCCCACGCCATAGCTATGTTTCCGTGAAAAGCAAAAACTTTTCCCACATTTTTATCCACACCCAAATCAGGTTTCCACAGAACATCGGTATGGTCCCGGTATAGTACCGAGCACAACCCTGTGGACAAAACCCGGAACAAAGTTGTCCACAATGATCCACTGCTTATCCAGTGCCCAGGAAGGCCCTTTAAGGCCCGGTTAACCACACAAAAAAACCTCGTAACTATCTGATAGTGTTTAACTTATCTGACTTGCTCAGTTTTCACGTGGTCCCTAGTAGTAAAAATAATATCTCTTTATATATATCCAAATCATTTTTTAACCATTACACGGGCCCTGCCCGATTTGAGCTAAACTGTCGCCCCTCAGCACAGCCCATGAGAGAGACGACATGAATCCACAGCATCTGTATGACGTCATCGTAGTTGGTGGTGGCCATGCCGGCACCGATGCAGCACTCGCCGCTGCCCGAATGGGCGCGGACACCTTGCTAGTCACCCACAGCATGGAAACCTTGGGCCAGATGTCCTGCAATCCCGCCATCGGCGGTATTGGCAAAAGCCATTTAGTACGCGAGGTCGACGCTTGCGATGGAGTGATGGCTAAAGCCGCTGATTTAGCGGGTATCCAATTTCGTGTTTTAAACTCACGCAAAGGGCCCGCTGTACGTGCCACCCGCGCGCAAGCAGACCGTGTGCTTTATCGAAACGCAGTTAGATCCGTGCTGGAGAACCAACCAAACCTACGCTTGTTTCAGCAACCCGTTGACGAGCTTATTGTTGAGAACGATCGCGTGTGCGGAATCCGCGTCGCCATGGGTCTCGAATTACGGGCAAAAACCGTTGTGTTGACCACGGGTACATTTTTGGCCGGCGTCATTCACATTGGTCTAAATCACTTGCAAGGGGGGCGTGCAGGTGACATGCCAGCGAACAGTTTGGCCCGTGCCATTCGTGAACGTGGTTTTCGAGTCGGCCGCTTAAAGACCGGTACACCCGCTCGAATCGATTCCCGTAGCGTCGACTTCTCAAAGATGGATGTACAACACGGTGACAGCCCAACACCGGTCATGTCGTTTATGGGTTCGCCATCGGATCACCCAAGGCAGGTCCCCTGTTACATCACCAAAACGAATGCCAAAACCCATGACATCATCCGCGCAAACTTAGATCGGTCACCCATGTTTTCCGGCGTGATCGACGGCGTGGGCCCGCGTTACTGCCCATCGATCGAAGATAAAGTGACGCGCTTTGCTGACAAAGACTCCCACCAGATTTTCGTCGAGCCTGAAGGGCTAACGACCCACGAGCTCTACCCCAACGGGATCTCTACCAGCCTGCCCTTTGACACACAGCTCGAATTTATCCATTCAATCGAAGGGTTTGAAAACGCCCACATCACCCGACCCGGTTATGCGATCGAGTACGATTACCTCGATCCCAGGGATCTTGACCACCGTTTGGCTTCGAAACACTTGGCCGGTCTTTACTGCGCGGGTCAAATTAACGGGACCACTGGATACGAAGAAGCAGCCGCACAGGGTTTGCTCGCCGGTACCAATGCTGCGCTTGAGGCCTTTGGTCGCGACGGCTGGACCTTGGGTCGGGATGAAGCCTACATCGGCGTATTGGTGGATGATCTAGTAACCCTTGGTACCGCCGAGCCGTATCGCATGTTCACGTCCCGGGCTGAACACCGTTTATTGCTTCGCGAAGACAACGCCGATCAACGACTGACACCCCAAGCGCACGCCCTTGGATTGGTAGGTGAAGCACGCTGGAGCCGATTCAATACCAAGATGGACGCCCTATCAGCTGAAAAACGTCGCTTGGAACAAACCTGGGTCCAGTCCGATTCGGCCCAAGCGCAATGGCTAAATCCACAGCTCAAAACACCCTTGGTGCGCGAAGCCAGTTTGGCGGATCTGTTGCGCCGACCCGAAGTAGATCGCAACCTCATTGCCGGGATACCTGACGGCAAGCCTGTAGAACCGGACATTGCTCTACAATCAGAAATAGAAATCAAATACGCCGGCTACATCGAGCGTCAAACCGCTGAGATTGAAAAGTTGAAACGCAACGAAGCGGTTCGGCTGCCGGATGATATGGATTACAGCAGTATCAAAGGATTGAGCAACGAAGTGTCCCAAAAACTAACGGATGCTCGACCAGAAACTCTGGCGCAGGCTTCGCGTATTCCCGGTGTGACCCCCGCGGCGGTCAGTTTGCTGCTCGTGCGCTTGAAAAAATCCGGTTACCACGTAGATCAGGCGAGCTAATGGACATCGTCACTGGCGCACAGCACCTAGGCATTGAGCTGGACCACGCGCAGGTCCAACAACTGGAACGGTTTTTGGACGGGGTCGAGAAGTGGAGCCGCGTTTACAATTTGACGCGTATCACCAATCGCTCGCAGATGGTCACGCACCACCTTCTCGATTCACTCAGCCTGGCGGAGTTTTTAACCGACGAGCCGCTGTTGGACGTCGGTTCTGGGGCTGGTTTTCCAGGCGTACCACTGGCAATCGCGCGGCCTTTCCATGACATCACGGTGCTTGATGCGGCACAAAAACGAACCCGCTTCGCGATTCAAATGAAGGGGGAGTTGGCACTTGAAAACCTGTCCGTCGTGACCGCGCGGGTTGAGTCATACCAAACAGAGCACTTGTTCAAACAAGTGACTGCTCGTGCCTTTGCGCCCCTTCAAGACCTGTGCCAATGGGTTCAGCCCTTGCTTGCTCCGGGCGCCAAAGTACTCGCTTTGAAGGGGCAATATCCCACGAGCGAGATCGAACAAACTCGTGCGCTGTTCCCCAGCGCTCAGGTAGACTCGAGCGCATTGGATGTGCCCGGTGTCGAGGCGCAACGTCATTTGATTGAAGTGCAGTTTTAGGACGCGGTGTGCCCAGAATTATCTCTGTCACAAACCAAAAAGGCGGTGTGGGTAAAACCACGACGGCAGTGAATCTGGCCTCGGCCTTCGCTGCCACTGGCCGGCGCACGCTGCTGATCGATCTGGATCCACAGGGTAATGCCACCACCGGTTCTGGGATTGCCAAAAACGACGTTGCCTACGGGCTGCATGACCTAATCATTGGCCATGTACCGCTATCAAGTTGCGCTATCAGCCCCGAGGGCTGTGGGTACGAACTGGTCCCGGGTAATGGCGACACCACTGCCGCCGAAATTCAGTTGCTGACGGAAAACGAACGTCAATACCAGCTTAAACACGCCTTGGTTGATCACCCTTACGAGCTGATCGTGATTGACTGTCCGCCGTCGCTAAACATGATGACCATCAACGCTTTGGTGGCCTCCCATGGCGTGGTGATTCCGGTTCAGTGTGAATTCTTCGCCCTTGAAGGGCTTGCGGATTTGTTGGAAACCATCGATGACGTACGGGAAACCTTCAATCCATCATTGGCTATTGATGGTGTGTTACGCACGATGTATGACCCGCGCTCGTCGCTGACCAGCGAAGTGAGCCGTCAAATTCGAACCTATTTTGATACCAAGATGTTCACCACGGTGATACCGCGCAACGTGCGCTTGGCCGAGGCCCCGAGTCATGGATTGCCCGCCATCCAATATGACCGTAAAAGCCGCGGTGCCATTTCGTATTTGGCGTTAGCGGGCGAATATTTTCGTAAGGTGACGGTATGAAAACACGCAAAGGTGCGCTTGGCCGCAATATCCTCCTCGACACACTGGGCAAAACTGCTGAAGCCTCGTTAACCCAGCCCAGTGACGGGTTAGTTATGATCGGTGTGCACGAAGTGGACCGCTCGCCTTGGCAACCGCGCGCCGTCTTCGACGAATCAGCTCTCAATGAGCTGGCGC
>CAKZQE010000284.1 GCA_937139465.1 uncultured Gammaproteobacteria bacterium | reverse complement strand
ATACGCCGTAGGCATCCCATGGATGGTAGTGCTGGCTGCCATCGAGATTGTCAAACTCGATGCCTTTGTCGGCGCGCCGGTGCGCGAGTGGCTCCATGGCGAGTTGGCCGATCTGACCGCCGATCAGCGCCTATCGGATGCCGACCCAACCAGAGTGGATCTGGCGCGGGCCATTTATTACCCGCCGGCGGCGCTGAAACACAAGGCCTACACCATGGTCGTGGTGGGTACCGGTCAGCAGGAAATGCCGCTGCTGCAGGAAACCCAGGACTACGTGTTTATGATCAAGGATTACAACAAATCGATTGATCCCAGTGATAGTGCAGCGCTTGACGGCAGTGGTGGGCTCAAACCGGCCTGGGAGTTTGGCGGTACGGGCAATGACTTCCAGCTCGCGTTGACGCCGACAACGGCTAGCGTGTCCGCCAGTGATCAAGCGGCCCTCACGGCGGCGAACTCGAGTATCGGTAACACCAGCGTGGCCGGGTGGGCGGCACCCTTGCCCAAGGGCGAAAAGGTGACCGGTGGTGCACAGGTGTTTAACTGGGTGGTGACGATCCCGACCTGGACCCCGACGGCCACCCTAGATGCCTGTACGCCGGCGGGGCTGGGCAAGCTACGGGTGTTTGATTCCAAGCTTGGTAGCCCGCTGGTGGTGCCCGTGGACAGTGACGGCGACGGCGTGACCGACAGCTACACCTATAAAACCAGCATTGGCCCGCAGGCCCGTGGTTACGTCAGCAGCGATGCGTTGATTTTCCAAGACGGCGACGTGCGCCAACTGATTAATGCCGACGGCTTAACCACCCAAAGCTCAATGATGTCCGGCCTTGGGGTTCAGCTTGAATACTGGTACCGGGAACTGGAAAATTAATCCCAGTTGGTGTCCCCGGCGCTGGGCAGGGCGTTGGCGTCCAGGTCGTTAAGGGCACCGCGGCGAGCGTCAATCAGGATGGCTGGGTAGCCGGTTAGTTGGGCCGATGAAGTGGGGTTGAGTGCGATGGTGAATGAGGGAATGCCGCTGGCGCCCTGAGCACAGCCTGCGCTCGCTGGCACGGCTCCCAGATAGGTGCTGATGGTGGCGGCGTAATGATCGCCTACATCCCCAGGTAGAACGTAACCCAGGTCTGCCAGAGTGCACGCGTAAGCCCGCGAATCGGCAAAGAACTGCTCTTGGCGGCCGGCCAAGTCCAACAGGGCCTGACGCGCCTGCTGCTCGATCTGATCGTTGAGGTGGTTCTGGTAAGCCGGGTAGGCAAATACGCTGATGATGCCGATGATGGCGACCGCAATCATCAGTTCAATCAACGAAAATCCGTTGCGCTTCATGGTGTTTCCTCTGGGTTTGTCTTAATCCTAGTCGTATCCGGGGCAAAGCACCTCGGACTGGCTTGTCTAGCGCTTGTCTAGGACAGGCTCCGCGTCGTACTCTAGTGCGATGAATTCAGTTAACAGCCGCCATCCCATTCGTATCGTCTCGCTTTACACCGGTTTATCGCCGGAACTGATTCGTGCCTGGGAAAAGCGCTACGAGGCGGTCGTGCCGACTCGAACTGACACCGGGCGGCGGCTGTACAGCGATGATGATATTGAACGGCTGAAGCTGCTCAAGCGTGCCAGTGATTCCGGCCGTCGTATTGGTGATGTCGCCCAGCTCAGCGTCGCCGATTTGACTGATCTGGTGCGTCAAGACGTTCCCGTGCTGGCCGACGTCAAAGCGGCCTCGACCGACGAGCCATCGGACGTCGTTCAGCTGCGTGCGGACATGATGGCGGCGATTAAAAACCACGACCCCGAGACACTGGATGCACTGCTGCACCGGGGGTCGTTGTTGTTCACCACACCGACCCTGATGGAGGACGTGGTAGCGCCTTTGTTACGCGATATTGGAGTCGGCACCCGCGACGGCAGTTTGCGTATCGCCCAGGAACATATCGCGACCGCCCAAATTCGAACCTTCTTGGGTGCCATGCGCCCGGCCAGCGTGGAATTCCAGGAGGCGCCGCGCGTTGTCATCACGACCCCCAGTGGGCAGCTTCATGAACTGGGCGCGCTGATGGTGTCGGTGACCTGCGCGAGCGAAGGGTGGGTGCCCATCTATTTGGGCCCGAACACGCCGGCTGACGAAATCGCCGCTGCGGCCTTGGGTTGCGGGGCCTTGGCGGTCGGGCTGTCGATCACCTACCCGGCGGATGACCCGCGCTTGCCCGGTGAGCTTCGACGGTTGCGCCGCCAACTGCCCGACTCTATTGCGGTGTTCATTGGTGGGGCTGCCGTGCGCGAGAGCTCTCCGCTGTTGGACGAGCTGAAAACGCCATTTCTCAGAAGCCTTCACGATGTTCGTGACTTCCTGTCTAGCTTACGCGCCAGCACCGAAGGGTATTGAATGACTGAAACTGAATTAGCTGCACACTGTGGACGGTCCCAGCCGGAAATCTTGGCCAACGAAGGCATTATTTACCTGGTGCGTATCGCAGGTTCAGGGCTGTTAAAGGACGCTAAGGGCAGTAACCGAGTGTTCAAAAGTGCAACGGCGGCGGGCATTTACCTGGCGGGATTGGGATTTGAGCGAGCCGAGGTGCTGCACCAGTGCGCCTATGACGAAGTGATCGGCCACGAGCCCTTGGCTGCCGAAGACCGCTACATGGCCACACCGATGGACTTAAGCGGGCTGAAGCCGCTCATCTAGGGCCCGTTTCAGGTCTGCGTAGCCGGGTTCGTCCGGCGTAATCACCCCATGGCGTAGCATGAAATCAATCACCACCACATTACAGTTGTACTTGAAGCTGCGCGTGGTTTCGATGCAGCGGCGTAGTTTGTCCATTCCCCACAGCTCAAACCGCTCGACTTCGCCATCGTTGGGTGTTGGGGTCCAGTCCGCGGGCACTTCAATGTCGTACAGGTAGAGGGCGTTGTTGCGCAGGCCGCCATCGCTGGCGTGGCAATAGCGCAAAACTCCGGTAGGTTGCACGGCCACCGCGGTGTCCATGTCCAGCGCGGCTTCCTCAAAGGCCTCCTTGACCAGCACATCGGCGGCCGTCATCCCTGCGGTCAAACCGCCACCAACCATGTTGTCCCATTGCCCCGGGAACGTGGGTTTATCCGCACTGCGCTTGGCGACCCACATTTTCAGGTTATCGCCGTCGCGCACGTACCCATTGGCGTGAACACCAAAGGCCTGAATGCCTAAATAGGGGACACTGCCCCGGGGCACGGTTCCGACTTCGGTTAGGGTGTCCAGGGTGTACAGCCCGAAAGCCTCGTCGTGCCACCGGACGGCGACCTCTGTTTTGATCGCTTCACATAGGCTATGAACCTGTTCGATACAGGTCGCATCAAGGTTCGGATCGAGGTGTTTTTCAGCCAGCTGCAGCGCAGCCGGAGCGATGCGCCCGACAGCAGCGCCTTGAAACGTCCAGGGCGCGTGGGCGGCGGAATTAGTGCCGTTGTTTGCGCGGGAAATGTGATCCAGTAGCAACTGTATTCCTGTCATGGCGTAGACTTTGTTGACATAGCACAGGAATCAGCCTCAAGGCTGCCGTATTGGAGGGAAAAAATGAGCATATCCGAGAGTCTACACCGAGGTCTTCTCCCCGGCGATGTCGAGCGGGAAAACGAGGCAATAGGGGACTTGCTGGAGCGGGGGCAGGCCGTCCGAGAGCGAATGCAAGAAATCCACTTGGCCCACGACCGTAGTAGCCGATTAATGCGCTCCACCTCCCTCAAGCCAGCGAACGTGGATGTTAACTGAGGTTAACTTCCACCACGCCATCGCTGTTGATGCGCGTCTCAAATTTATCGGTTGCCTCGTAGGCCGGCGCCGACTTGGCATCTCCCGTGCGAATATCAAAACAGGCCCCGTGCCGGGGGCATTTAATGCACCCGTTCTCGATATCGCCGCCGTCTAATTCGGCGTCATCGTGGGTGCAGCGATCCTCGAGGGCGAAGAACTCGCCATCAAGGTTAAAGAGCAAAATCACGGCTTCTTCGAATTCGAATTTTTCGTAGTGGCCGGGCGCGATCGAGTCGGCGAGGGCGGTGGTGTACCACATGGGGCTTTCCTTAAAACATTCCGGTGGCCAAGGCGGCCGCTTCTGACATGCGCGAGCGGTCCCACGGCGGGTCGAATGTCAGTTCCACATCGACCACGTCCACAGGCAGCGCATCTAATTTCTGTTTAATGTCCGACACAATCACCGGGCCCATGCCGCAACCCGGGGCGGTCAAGGTCATCAGCACGCGAAGGTGTGAGCGCCCATCGATGAGCTTGGACAGGCGCTTCTCGTAGATAAGGCCCAGCTCGACGATATCGACTGGGATTTCTGGGTCGTAGCAGGTGCGCAGTTGGGCATCCACGGCGGCTAAAATCG
>CAKZQE010000283.1 GCA_937139465.1 uncultured Gammaproteobacteria bacterium | reverse complement strand
TCCATTGCTGCGTCCACACGACCTTCAGTGGTCATTTGCTGGTCCGCGGCAATCACTTCAACGTCTGTGATGCCGATGAATTTCAGCACCTGATGCACGTAGGGCGTAGCGAAGTCGACCGGGCTGTCGACAGGGACGCCACCGGATGAAATGACTACGATCGCTTTTTTCCCAGTCAGCAGGCCTTGCGGGCCATTTTCCGTGTAGCGAAAGGTTTCGCCGGCGCGGCAAATTTGGTCAAACCACGCTTTTAAGACCGCCGGCACGCCAAAGTTATAGATCGGAACGCCGATCACCAGCGTATCGGCCGCTTTGACTTCCGCAATCAGTGCGTCAGAACCGGCGCGTGCGGCTTTCATTCCATCGGTCCAGTCGGACGCGTCGGTGAGACCGGCATTGACCCAGTCCTCGGTGACAAAGGCGACGCCATCGGATAGGTCGCGCTCTGTGGCGGGCGCGCCTTTGGCGGTCAGTGATGCCACGACTTGGGCAACCACCAGGCGGCTGGTGGATGTTTCAGTGCGTGCGGATGAGTTGATGGCTAGAACGTTCATGTAAGGCTCCTGTTGCCTTTGGCAGGACGATAGGTGGCCTGCGAGGCATAAAACACCCGGTAGTAGGCGTGAGATTCGTGCCAATGAGGCACGATTTGTGGTGTGCTAATCGGTGGCGGCCCGCAAGGACGCCAAATTAATCAAATGGGCGGTCGGCAAATCTCGAAGGCCCTGTGCCGCGAAGCTAGGGCAAATCCCCGTGAACATACTTGGCAAAATTGTCTAGGATCGCCTGCCCATATCTAACCCCACGGCGCCATCCGTGGCCTAAAGGCGCGCCCAGAGTGCATTCACGATTGATGACGACTTTGGATCAGGGCTCGGCAGAATGCTTCGATTTGGCGATATTTGCCCTCACGTATCACGGTCAGCAACCGGTCCCGATCGAACTCCAAATAGTTGTGCACCAGTGCATTGCGCATTCCAATCACTGCTTTCCAGTCAAGCGCAGTCATATCAACGCCCTGACCATCCAGCATCTCGAACGCCTTGTTGGCGGTCGCGGGCGTTGCAAACCCCAGCTGGACAACTGCTCGCTTGGCGATGCCGATAGCCGCGTCGATCAATATCTGCATGCTGCGTTCGCAGGCCAAATACTGCCATTCGTCCAGCGCCTGAGTGGCGAGCTGGGCCTCGGCACGTTGGAGTATTGAGACGACGCTGTTCAGCTTGGCATGCATGGACTGACAGTAGGCTTGGTCTTCAAGTTGCATCGTAAAGCCGTCCGTAAGTCTCTTCCAACAGGGCGCTGACCCGCACGCGCTCTGTGGCCAGGCGTGAAGGGTCACGACACCAGATCACATGGCCGTTTAATGCATTGAACGCCACGGGGTAGGGGGCGTTGTTAATGTCTATCATCGACAAGGTCCGCTCCGACAGGCCCAGCTGGTCCGTCAGCTCGATCCCTAATCGCGCTGCGCGGGACACCCAGGTTGAGTGTTGGTCTTTGGGGTTCTGGTAGATCACCGCGAAGTCATAGTCACTGTCTGCTTCGGCAGTGCCCTTAGCCCGTGAACCGTAGAGAAGCAAAGCGACTATGTCGGTGTCGGCTTCGGTGGCGGTTGCGACTCGATCAACCAGAGGGTCCGTTCTCAAGGATTGTCTCTCCAAAATGATTCGTTCCATGCGGGCATAAATCTAGCGTCGGTTGGGTGGCTAACCCGGGGCGCATGCGGCCCTTACACTCGGCGCCAACTTACAAGGAGAACCGATATGAGCCAAACCAAAATCGCCGTTGTTTACTACTCGACCTATGGCACCAACGTAGAGATTGCCAAAGATGCAGCGGCGGCGGCCCGCGAGGCCGGCGCGGACGTTCGTCTGGTCAAGTTTCCGGAAACCGTGCCGCAAGCCGTCATCGATGGCCAAGAAGGCTGGAAAGCCAACCAAGACGCCACGGCAGACATCCCCGAAGTTACGCATGACGACTTGGTCTGGGCGGACGGGTTGTTTTTCGCGGTGCCAACGCGTTTCGGTCAAGCAGCAAGCCAAGTCCGTGCATTTATCGACAGCACCGGCCCGCTGTGGTTTGAAGGCAAACTGGCTAACAAGGCTGTCACGGCTACCGCATCTGCGTCGAACGTAAACGGCGGTGTCGAGGCGACGATTTTAGGTTTGTACAGCAGCTTGATGCATTGGGGCGCAATCGTTGTTCCGCCGGGTTACGCCGATCAGTGCATTTTCGCAGCCGGTGGCAATCCCTATGGCTACACCACAAAGCAGGGCGAGTACGATGAAGCCGGCAAAGCAGCCGTCGCATTCCAGGCCAAGCGTCTGGTGGAATTCAGCGGCAAGATTGCTAGCTGATCGGCTGATAGCTCGGCCTTTAAGGCCGAGCTCATTCTAGATCGAGGGCAGAGCGTCAATCGCCCGCCCCAGTAGTGGACCCACAAAATTGGACAGCTCGATAAGTGCTCTCCCGGGTTATGCCGCTAGCTTAGCTGCGGCGCGGCTGT
>CAKZQE010000282.1 GCA_937139465.1 uncultured Gammaproteobacteria bacterium | reverse complement strand
CACTGTGAATTTGCCAACAATTCAAGCGCATGACGCGGCAGATACCCGCGGAATTGAAGGGCATTCCGCTCGACCGAAATGGCAAAAACGACACTCAAGATTCATGCGATTGGTAGACCTGCATTGTGCCACAGATGGCGGCGCGCGCTCAGGCAAATTATGCGAATTTTACAACAATACAGGCGCTCAATATGGCAAATGCAGGCCAAGTTTCACGGCGCCGGCTGGAACACTTGGGGCTGGAATGCCCGTGGTGCCCTTAAGCCCAACCTGCGGCCGGACACCTACCACGGCGGCCGACACGAGGATGTCGAGGATCTGGTGCGCGCCGCCAACCGCCCCGTCGCGGTTATTGGCTTTAGCCTCGGCGCAGCCATGCTGATTAACCTGCTTGGCCGGGACAGTTGCCCCAGTGCGGTCAAAGCCGCCGTGGCCATCAGTTGCCCCTTTGATTTTGTCCAGAACGCGCGCCACCTCGATGGGCCGAGCGCCGTTGTTTACCGCCGCTACCTGCTGGGCCAACTGCGTAAACTGACTAACCAAAAGCGCGAGTGGGCCCTGCGCCATGGGCACCCCTGGGCCAACCGGCTGCCGAGCAAGGAAGCGCTCAATCAGCTGACCCGGTTCTGCGACTTTGATGACCAAGTCACCGCCCCGCTGAACGGGTACAACGACGCCATGGATCTGTATCACAGCGTCGACCCCGGCCGCGTGGTCGCCAACATCCAAGTGCCGACCCTGACCATTCAGGCCGACGATGACCCTCTGTTCATCCGGCCCCGCGCGCCCTCGAACACCCTGCCAAAGTCGTTGTCTTTGGAATTGACGTCCGGCGGGGGCCATGTAGGCTTCGTCCAAGGCCGTTGGCCATGGAACGCCGAGTTTTATGCGGAAACTCGCGCATTAGAATTTGTCGGCGCACAACTGGAGCGAACATGAGCGTTAAAGCAATCTACCCGGGGACGTTCGACCCCATCACGCTCGGCCATGTCCATGTCATTGAGCGCGCATCCTTGTTGTTTGACCACCTGGTCGTCGCGGTCGCCGAGAGTCCAAACAAAAAGCCTTTGTTCGACCTCCAGGCCCGAGTCGAGCTGGCTGAAAATGCCGTACAGCACTTGGACAACGTCAGCATCATGGGCTTTTCTGGACTGCTGGCAAAGTTCGCACGCCAACAACAAGCCAAGGTGCTGTTGCGCGGATTGCGAGCGGTTGCGGATTTTGAATACGAACTGCAGCTGGCCAACATGAACCGGGCGCTGGAGCCTGAATTGGACTCGCTGTTTTTGACCCCGGTCGAGCACTTTTCTTACATCAGTTCGACCCTGGTGCGCGAAGTGGCACGCCTTGGCGGGGACATAACACCTTTCGTTACGCCCAATGTAGCCGCGGCCCTGAAACAGGCCTACCCGAACGCTGAAAGCTAGATTGCGCTTAACGCTGGCAACTGGGGCACCAAACGCTGGTGCGCTGGCCAATCACCATGGATTTCAAGGCGGTTTCACACCTGACGCAGGGCTCGCCCGCTCGCCCGTATGCAGTCAGGGTTTGTGCAAAGTAGCCCGGTTGGCCGTCGGAATTAACAAAGTCCCGCAGCGTCGAGCCGCCACTGGCAATGGCCCGCGCCAACACCGCTTTGATCTCGACCACCAAGGCCTGATAACGCTTCAGCGACACCTGACCGGCGGCACGCTTGGGGTGGATGCCGGCGGCAAACAGGGCCTCGGTCGCGTAGATATTGCCCACGCCTACCACCACCTGATTGTCCATCACAAAGGCCTTAACCGGTGCGCGCCGACCACGCGAGAGGCGATACAAACGCTCCGCATCAAAGTCATCGGTCAGGGGCTCCGGCCCCAAGGTCGCGATACGCGGATGGTCCGCCACCGCATCGGTTGCGCACAGCTCAAAGCTGCCGAACCGGCGCGGGTCGTGGTAGCGCGCCTGGGCGCCACTTTCCAAGGTCATCACCAGGTGGTCGTGGGGCTTGAGGGCCACGTCGGGCTGACAGATTCGCCAGCTGCCACTCATGCCTAAGTGCGCCAGGGCCGTCAGGTTGCCCGAAAAATCCATCAGCATCAGTTTCGAGCGCCGGTGCAGCCGCTCAATCCGTCGGCCCGTGAGTTGCGCAGCGGCATCCGGAGCCACCGGCCAGCGCAAACGGGCGTTGCGAACCTGAAAGTCCATCACCCGCTGTCCGGTCAAATGCGGGCTCAACCCGCGGGTGGTGGTTTCAACTTCTGGCAGCTCTGGCATTGGCGCTCCTTAAACGGCAGGCACAAAAAAGCCCCAGCAGTGTGGGGCTCTTTGCAGCGAAGATCGAGTTACTTGATCTTGGCTTCTTTGTACATCACGTGCTGACGAACCACGGGATCAAACTTTTTGATCTCCATCTTGTCAGGCATGTTGCGTTTGTTCTTTGTGGTTGTGTAGTAGTGACCGGTACCGGCACTAGAAACCAATTTGATTTTATCGCGCATGATCGCTGCTCCTTAAACTTTTTGGCCGTCGGCACGCATGTCAGACAGAACGGCGTCGATGCCTTTCTTGTCGATGATGCGCATGCCTTTGCTGGAAACACGCAGACGAACAAAACGGTTCTCTGTGGCTACCCAGAAACGGTGGTATTGCAGGTTAGGTAGAAAGCGACGACGCGTTCTAACTTTTGAGTGCGAAACGTTGTTGCCGGTAGCAGGCCGCTTGCCGGTCACTTGGCACACCTTTGACATGATGGTCCTCTCTAAATCAGTTGTGGCTTAGGTTAGGGCGGCCAGCCCCGTCGGCTTTCTCAGCCAACCGAAAAATGGCGCGAGACCATACCACTAGTATGAGCATAGCTCAAGCCCCGTCGCCGTCGATGTTCCGAATTTAATGCTGGTCACCCAGGATCGGGTCACCACGAAATGATCCAGCAGGCCGACCTCTAGTGGGGTCAGGGCCTGTTCCAGTCGCTCCGTCAGCGCGTGATCCGCCGCCGAAGGCTCGGCGTTACCACTGGGATGATTGTGCGCTAAAACCACCGAGGTTGCACCTGATTCCAACGCCGCACGCACGACTTCACGCGGATACACCCGCGCTTCACGCACGCTACCCTCGGTTAACTCATGGGTGTGACACAGTCGAAGCTGCGCATCGAGCATCAACACCAGCACCGTTTCCACCGGCCGATGGGCCAGGGTCTGGACCAAATATCGCGCCGCACTGGGGGTGTCTGCCAACAATGGCCGCGCCTGCAAATGCTGCTGCGTCCAGCGCCGCGCCAAGTGTTGCCAGGCCTGAACACGGCGCAATGCCACGGGGTTAACGCCCGGCACGGGCGCATCCCATCGTTGGTTAAGGTAGCAACGGCGCAGGACCGAAAGCTGTTCGGGGGCGCACTTTCCAAACACCCAACGCGCCAGTTCGGCGTCGGTGAGACTGTGCGGGCCTAGTTGTTGCAGTCGCGGCATGGCTTCCTCGCTTGCCAAGGGATATTGAATAAGTATCCTGAGGCAACTTTCTGTCGCTCTGGTATCCAAGGACTGTCGTGACGCAGGTTTTGTCCCAACGCCGTGTCATCCTCGGCATCACCGGCGGTATTGCTGCCTACAAGGCCGCTGAGCTCGTACGCACACTGGTACGCGCGGGCGCTCAGGTTCAGGTCGTCATGACCAAAGCTGCGGAAGCCTTTGTTACGCCATTGACGCTCCAGGCCTTGTCCGGTCGCGAGGTCAAAACCGAATTGCTCGACCCCAGCGCCGAAGCGGGCATGGGGCACATCGAGCTGGCCCGCTGGGCTGAGCTGTTGCTGATCGCCCCCTGCACCGCCGACACCATGGCGCGCCTTGCCCAGGGCCGCGGCGATGATTTGCTGACCACGCTGGCGCTTGCCACGCCAGCCCCCATTCACATTGCCCCGGCCATGAATCAACAAATGTGGGCCCAGGCCAGCACCCAAGCCAACCTCACGACCTTGATTCAGCGTGGCGTTACGGTGCACGGCCCGGCCGCCGGCGAACAAGCCTGTGGCGACGTCGGGCTTGGGCGCATGCTTGAACCCGAAGCCTTGCATCAGGCCATTGAAGCGGCCCTCGTCAGCGGCGCGCTGGCCGGGCAGCACTGGCTCGTCACCGCAGGCCCCACCCGCGAAGCCATCGACCCCGTACGCTACCTGTCCAACCACTCCAGCGGAAAAATGGGCTACGCCATTGCACGCGCCCTTCGCGATGCCGGCGCCAGCGTCACCCTGGTCTCTGGCCCGACCCAGCTCGACTGCCCCGATGGGGTCACTCGGATCTCCGTCGACAGCGCTCGGGACATGCTGCAAGCCTGCCAGGGCGTGAACGCCGACGGCATGATTGCCTGCGCCGCCGTCGCCGACTTCCGCCCAGCCGAAGCGGCTCAAACCAAGCTCAAAAAAGGCGAAGGTGACTTGAACCAGATCACCTGGGTCGAAAACCCCGACATTGTTGCAACTATCGCCCAGTCGCCGGCGCGGCCGCGCTGGGTGATCGGCTTTGCGGCCGAAACCGACAACGCCCTCGCCAACGCCCGTGCAAAATTGCTTCGCAAAGGCCTGGATGCCGTGCTGGCCAATCAGGTGGGTGATGGCGTCGCCTTTGGCACCGACGACAACCACCTGCACTGGGTGGATGCGTCCGGGGATACTGACCTCGGGCACGCCGCCAAATCCGTGCTCGCCGATGCGTTGGTGCAACGACTCATTACCCTAACGAAGGACTAAGCCATGCGATTGGACGCCAAAATTCTCGATCCCCGCTTAGGCACAGAATTTCCCCTGCCCGCACGGGCCACCGAAGGCTCGGCGGGAATCGACTTGCGCGCGATGCTGGATACCGCGTTGACGCTGGCCCCGGGTCAGCGCGAATTGGTGCCGACCGGCCTGTCCATTCACATTGGCGATCCGAATTGGTGTGCGATGCTGATGCCACGCTCAGGCCAGGGCCACAAACGCGGCCTCATTTTGGGCAACACCATCGGGCTGATCGACTCGGACTACCAGGGGCCCTTGATGGTGTCACTGTGGAACCGCGGCCAGAGCCCACAGGTCATCGAGGTCGGCGAGCGGATTGCCCAAATGGTCCTAGTGCCGGTGGGAATCCCTGAATTTAACTGGGTCGACGACTATGCTTTAGCGAGCGACCGCGGTGCCGGCGGTTACGGCAGCTCAGGCACTGCTTAATCTGACGCCCGCAAAGGAGAGCACGTGGCTGCCCGCTTAACCCTGATTTTTGGCCTGCTCGTGGCCCTCGCCATCTGGATCGGTGGCCTCGCGTTCGTCACCATTCCCAGTGAACAAGATCAAATTCGACGCGCCCAGGCGGCATTGGGGCTCGAACGCCTGGTCGCCATCGTCAATGCCCAAACCGAACAGCTGGAACGCCTCGCCGATGCCGCAGCAGCCCGCCCAGGGCTTGGCTTGGCTCTGGCCCGCGGCTTACCCGAAGCCCAACGCTTGGCCCTTGAAGCGGATTTCACGTCGCTGCTACCCGGCGGCCTCGCGACACGGCTTTATACCCTGGGTGAGGCGCGCCTCGAGCCCGGTGCGACGCCGCCAGTTTCCTACGCGACGCTGGATTTGATTGACCAGGTCGAGAAGGGGCAACTGCCACCGCCCGAGAGCTACCTGAACGATCAACAGCGCCAGATTCGCCTCGCCCGGCCCGTGATGAACGGCACAGAGCAGGTCGGCACCTTGCTGCTGGTGGTCGATCAAAACCAGGCACTGAAACACGTACTGACCTCCAGCGGACTGGGGCGCCTAGAGATCATCCAGACCTTTGACGGCGCCAATCCGCAGGCCATCCTTAGCCGGGGCGAGGGCATCGGCGAGCCCCTAAGTGCCGCCACACGCCACCCCTATTGGCGCGTTGAACTGACGCCCAATACCTTCTTGGGTCAGGGCGTCGGCATCAACTTAGTCGAGGCGGGCGGCATTGGCCTCGTGGCATTATTGGCCTTGCTGGCCGCGGCCTTCGCCGCAATGCGGGTACAGCGCACGCGGTGGGCGGCAGAGCTGGGTCGCATGGTCCAGTATGTGCTGGCATCGCACCGGCAGCCTGGGCTTGAAGCCCCCGCCTTTGATCAAGCCGAGGTCAGCAAGGCCGCTAAAGCCCTCAGCGTCAAAAACGCCGGACCTGCCGAGCCGCCGGTGACCCCGGTTCCCATTGCAACGGCTACGCCGACGGTGGAGCCGGAAACCGCACCGGTACCGGAGCCAGCTCCAGAACCAGCTCCAGAACCAGCTCCCGAACCGGCGCCCGAACCGGCGCCCGAACCAGCGCCAGCCAGCGCGACGGACCTAACGGACTTGGAGTTTCCGTCGGCAACCGTAGCCTCGAGCTCAACCAAACCGGAACCGGAACCGGAACCGGAACCAGAACCGGTACCGGAATCGGCTACGGAGCCCGAGCCTGCGCCGGTAACGGCTTCGGAGCCGGTGGCCACCCAACGCCTTAACCTTGAATTAGAACCCTTGGACACCGACAGCATGAGCTTACCCAAGCACTACCGCCCCGACCCCAACATGTTCCGGGCCTACGACGTGCGCGGCATCGTCACGGACGGACTGGACGAGCACCTCGCCTACGCCCTAGGCAAGGCCCTAGCCAGCGAGGCATTGGATCAAGGCCAGACACGGCTTGTCACCGGTGGCGATGGACGCCTCAGCACCCCCGCCCTAAAGGACGCCCTCAATCGCGGCATTGCGTCAACCGGCGCCGACGTGCTGGACATCGGCATTGTGCCGACCCCGCTGGTCTACTACGGCACCTGCGTCACCAACACCCAGACCGGTGTCATGGTGACCGGCAGCCACAACCCCAAGGATTACAACGGCTTCAAGATGGTGATCGACAACAACACCCTGGCCGGTGACGAAATTCAGGGGCTGCTGACCCGCATCCAGACCGAAAACTGGCGCCATGGCGAAGGCCAAATCGAACAGAGCGATTTGACTGAGGCCTACCTGAAAGAAGTCTCGCAACAGCTACGATTAAAGACCCCAATGAAGGTCGTCATTGACTGCGGCAACGGCGTCACCGGCATGATGGCTGAGCGCTTTTTTGAGGCCCTGGGGGCCGACGTCACCAGCCTGTTCACCGAGGTCGATGGCCATTTCCCGAATCACCACCCGGACCCCTCAAAACCCGCCAACGTTGCTGATTTACAGGCCAAGGTCGCTGAAATCGGCGCCGACATCGGCTTTGCCTTTGATGGCGATGGCGACCGCGTCGGCGTGATCACCGCCGCCGGCCACAACGTGTTTGCGGACAAGCTGATGATGGTGCTGGCCCAGGACGTTGCCAGCCGTAATCCCGGCGCCACCATTCTCTATGACGTCAAATGCTCGCGTCACCTAGCGGGCATTATCGCCCAAGCCGGCGCCAACCCGGTGATGTGCCAAACGGGGCACTCGCTGGTCAAAAAGAAAATGCGCGAAACCGGCGCGCTGCTGGCCGGCGAAATGAGTGGCCATGTGTTCTACAAAGAAAACTGGTACGGCTTTGACGACGCCCTGTACACGGCTGCGCGTATCATGGATTTGCTGGCCCGATCTGAGCAAGACCTGGACAGCCTGTTAGCCGCGCTTCCGGCAGACGTCGGCACCCCTGAAATCAATTTAACCGTGACGGACGAGGGCAAATTTGACATCGTTCAGCGCCTTAGCGATCAGGGCTGGTTTGAGGGCGGCGAGCTATCAACCATCGACGGCGTGCGCGTTGACTACGCCGATGGCTTTGGCCTGGTTCGGGCCAGCAACACCACGCCGGTGCTGGTACTGCGCTTTGAGGCGGCGGACGACGCGGCCTTGGCTCGTATCCTGCACCAATTTAAGACCCAGCTTGCGTTGGTTGAACCAAGCCTGTCGCTCGATTTTTAAGGAGACCCATGTCATACACTGCTGACAACGCCCAGGGCCTGATTGAAGCCCTGCCCTACTTCCAGCGTCACGCCGGCAAAACCATTGTCGTCAAATACGGCGGCAACGCCATGGTTGACCCGGTTCTGCAGCGCCAGTTCGCCGAAGACGTGACCCTACTAAAGCAGGTCGGCGTCA
Organism: uncultured Gammaproteobacteria bacterium; assembly: GCA_937139465.1. Classification (GTDB taxonomy): domain Bacteria; phylum Pseudomonadota; class Gammaproteobacteria; order Pseudomonadales; family Litorivicinaceae; genus Litorivicinus. The sequence goes on along the minus strand of CAKZQE010000282.1, from coordinate 2,917 downwards.
ACCCCATCGTGGTCCACGGCGGCGGCCCGCAGATCGGCAGCTTACTGGAACGGCTCAGCATTAAGAGCGAGTTTATCGACGGCCTGCGCGTCACCGACGCCGACACCATGGACGTGGTTGAAATGGTCCTAGGCGGGCAGGTCAACAAATCCATCGTCAGCCTGATTAACCAAGCAGGCGGCAAAGCAGTCGGCCTGACCGGCAAAGACGCCAGCTTCATTCGAGCCAAAAAGCTCAACCTGAAACGCGAAGCCAAACTCGACCAACCGCCCGAAATCATTGATTTGGGCCACGTCGGCGACGTTGAGTCCATCGATCGCAGCGTGCTGGATCTGTTGACCCAAAGCGCCGTGATCCCTGTGATCGCGCCCATTGGCGTGGGTGAAGATGGCGCCAGCTACAACATCAATGCCGACACGGTCGCCGGCAAGGTCGCCGAAGTCATGGGGGCGGAGCGTCTGTACTTACTGACCAATACCCCGGGCGTGCTGGACAAGTCGGGCGAGTTACTGACTGGGCTCAACGTCGAGCGGGTTAAAGGGCTGATCAGCGACGGCACTCTGTACGGCGGCATGCTGCCGAAAATCGACTGCGCCCTCAGCGCGGTGCGCAACGGCGTTACCAGTAGCGTTATTTTGGATGGCCGAGTGCCCCATGCCTTGCTGCTGGATTTGTTTACCGATCAGGGTATCGGCACCATGATTATCCGCGAGGACAACCCGGCTTAACGTTGGCCGACCAAGCGCTCGATACGGGCGCGACGGGCCGCATACAACGCACGAAGGTCGCTGATTTCGATCTGCCGCTGCGCCAACTGCATCTCGAGCTTGGTGACCTCAATCGTGCGCTCGCCGACCCGTTCAAGGGTCAGGTCAGTCACGCCGCCATTGCGCTCTTCGCGAGCCGCTTGGCGCTTTAGCTGATCCAGCGCCGTACGCTGAATCTCCAAGGATTTTTCGGAAATCAGCACCTGCAATTCCAGGCGTTCAACGTCACTGCGCTCGGCGCTGTCTAAGTCCGCCACTGTCGGGTAGCGCATCAGCAACTGCCGATCCTTGGCTGCCTGTGCTTCGGCCTCAGCGTCGAGCAGGCGCTGGCGTTCGCGCGCTGCTAACTGGGCTGGTGTCAGTTCAGGCGCCACACGCCGAATCACGAACAGCTGTGCATCGAGCACTTCATAGCCGCCCTTGACGTACTGCGGGGGGATTTTGTCCGACAGCTGGGTGCGGCCGGCTTCGTCGACGAAGCGGTAGTACGCAGGAATGCCCTGAGCCGAAACCCAGAATGACATCGCGCTTAATAAAAGAAGACTCCACCGCATGGACTTGAGTCTAGTACAAACGGCGCGGGCTGCTCTGGCGCTGGTCGTAAACCAGCGCAGGCGGGTCCTAAACCCCGTAGGTGGCGCGGTAATCGACCATGGACGCGACGTTTTCCGCGCTCTGGGTCGCGCGGGCAAACTCGAGCACGTCATCCAAGGTCACGATGGTGCGGACCTCTAGGCCCTCAGCGCGTAGCTCTTGGATGGCACTGGTGCTGCCCTGCCCACGCTCTTGCCGATCCAGGGCCACGACCAGCGCACCAACATCGACGCCGTCGAGCTGCGCCATGGCTTGGCGGACCGCGGTGCCGGCCGTAATCACGTCGTCCACCAGCAAAATACGACCCTGCGGCTGCGCACCCATCAGTACGCCACCCTCGCCGTGGTCTTTGGCTTCTTTGCGGTTAAAAGTCACCGGCACATTGCGGCCTGCCTCCGCCAGCGTGACCGAGAGCGCAGTTGCCAGCGGGATACCCTTGTAAGCTGGGCCAAAAAGGCCGTCGAACTGAACACCCTCAATCGCCTGGGCATAGCATTCGCCCAACAATCTAAAGGCTTGGCCGTCATTAAAAGCGCCAGCATTGAAAAAGTACGGACTAACGCGTCCGCTTTTTAGGGTAAATTCGCCAAAGCGCAGGGCGCCGTAGTCGACACAGGCTTGCAGAAAGCGATGTTTATAGTCGGCTTGAGTCAAGTTATTATCTCGTGCTTAGGGACGTGCCCGTTAAATTTGATAAGTTGAAGGATACCAAAGATGCGGGTGATCAACCTTACCGTTAACGGCATTGTCGATGCCGCGGAGCGCGGTTTTTTTGATTGGGCCGCGACCAAAGACGCTGACGTCATTGCGCTGCAGGACGTGCGTTGCCGGGAATACAAAATTGCAGATAACCCGGCCTACCAACTGCCCGGCTTCGAAGCCTACTTTTTTGAAGGCGAGGACGAGGATTATGGCGGGACCGCAATTTACGTCCGCGAAACGCCCAAGGCCATCATGCGTGGGCTGGCCAACTACGACTTGGACAAAAACGGCACACTGATTCAGGCCGACTATGACCAGATCTCGATTGCCAGCCTGTGGATACCGCCCGGACGCGACTCCGAAGGCCTGGACCTGCAGTGGCACTTCATGGAAACGCTGAACGCGCACATGGGTAAAGTGCGGCGCAAGCGCCGGTTGTTTATCTATGCGGGCAATTTCCAAATGGCGCACCAGCAGCGCGACCTGACGGATCCGCACCTGCATTCCAACACGCTGGGCTTTTTGCCAGCGCAGCGGGAATGGATGGATGAGCTGCTGGGGCCGACGGGTTACCGCGACGCCTTGCGTGAAGTGTCACGCGATGATGGCTACCACAGCTGGTGGCCAACCCATGATGACTTGGGCACCAAAGCCGACCCCGGCGCTTGGCGCGTTGACTACCAGATTTGCTCGGAGCAACTGGCACCCAAGGTCCTAACGGCGAGCATCTACACCGAGCGCCGGTTCAGTGACCATGCGCCGGTGATTGTCGACTACGACCTGGATCTATAACGCCAGGGTTTACCCGGCCGCTAGGGCCGCACGCTGGGCTTCAAACAGCCCCTGGGTGCCGC
>CAKZQE010000281.1 GCA_937139465.1 uncultured Gammaproteobacteria bacterium | reverse complement strand
CGACACACACAATCGGTGTTACGCCGGTTTCGATGGCAGCAACCGCTTTTTTTGCCACCCACTCAGAGGTTTCCCCCTGACGCTGACGTCGCTCGGAATGACCGACCAGAACGTAGCGTGCGCCGATATCAGCGACCTGCTGCGCGCAAATGTCGCCTGTCGTGGCCCCCATGCCAGATTCACTGACATCCTGCAGACCCAAGTTAACCTTCGATCCGGACAATGCCTGCCCAACGCGACCGGCGTAGAGCGCAGGTGGAATTACGCACACACGCTGATCATCGCAATGCTCAACGACCGCGCGGGCCAGTGCCTCAGCCTCGGCCCCCAGCAGATTGGTTTTCCAGTTTCCTGCAATTAAAGCTTGCATAACGACCCTTTCAGCGGGCGCAGAGACTATCACCGCGCTCGGTTCCATTCAATCTGGCATGCCATTTTGGCAGTCACTCTGACAGCGTGTCACGAACCACGTCTGCAATCGCATGCGCGTGCGATGTGGCCGCATCCGCGTTTTGCGCCTCAACCATGACGCGAATCAATGGCTCAGTTCCCGAGGGCCGCAACAACACGCGCCCCGACTCACCCATGGCGAGCTCCGCCTGAGCCACCGCCGCATGAATGGCGGCGTGCTCATCCAGATCCACTTTCTCAGCAATGCGAACATTGACCAATACTTGCGGGCACGCATCGTAGCCGCGACTGAGTTCGGCGAGCGTTTTACCCGAATAGCGAACCGCAGCCACCGTCTGCAATGCAGTCACTAGACCGTCGCCCGTTCCGGTCGCATGACCGCAAACGACATGACCGCTGGTTTCACCGCCCAGCATCCAGCCGCGACGAACCATTTCTGCAACGACATAACGGTCGCCAACATTGGCCCGGGCAAAGGGTATCGCGCGCGCCGCCAGCGCTTGCTCGAGCCCCAGATTGGTCATCAACGTGCCGACAACGCCGCCGGAGAACTGTCCGCGCGCCCTTAAGTGCTCTGCGATAACAAACAACAGCTGATCACCATCGACTAGGCCGCCTTCATGGTCGACCATCAACACGCGGTCAGCATCACCATCCAGCGCCACGCCGAGGTCGGCTCGATGGAGTTTTACGGCCGCCTGCAACGCTGCAGGATAGGTCGACCCAACCTCTTTATTGATGTTGAGCCCGTCTGGCTGGTCACCAATGGGAATGACTTCGGCTCCAAGCTCGCGAAATACCGCAGGACCGACCTTGTAGGCTGCGCCGTGCGCGCAGTCGACCACGATACGCAAACCGTTCAAGTTGGCTTCGCTGCCAAAGGTGCTTTTACAGAATTCGATATAGCGTCCCGCGGCATCGTTGATGCGGGTTGCACGACCCAGCCCTGCAGGGTGTACGCACTCCAGTGGCACATCAATCAATCGTTCGATTTCGGCTTCGACGTCGTCGCTTAGCTTGCGCCCGTCGGCGCCGAAAAACTTAACGCCATTGTCGGCAAAGGGGTTATGGGAAGCGCTGATCACCACACCCGCCCGCGCTGAAAACGTCCGCGTCAGATAGGACACAGCCGGCGTCGGCAGCGGCCCAAGCAACAAGGTGTCAACGCCTGCGGCACTGAAACCGGCTTCCAGCGCAGATTCGAACATGTAGCCACTGATACGGGTGTCTTTGCCAATTAACACCTTGCTACCCGCCTGGTCGCCAAGGGCCTTGCCGGCAGCCCAACCTAGCTTGAGCATAAAGTCCGGCGTAATCGGTGCTTTGCCTACCGTGCCGCGAATCCCGTCCGTGCCGAAATACTTACTCGCCATACCTACCCCAATGAATCCATTACTGCGATCGCATCCCGCGTTGCCGCAACATCGTGAACACGCACCCACCGAGCGCCTGCTTTAGCCGCCAGAGCGGCCGCCACTGCGGACCCCACGGCCCGGCCTTCCACCGGCTGGCCAGTGATCTCGCCAATCATTCGCTTGCGCGAAACGCCGATCAGTGTGTCAAAGCCAGCACGGTGAAACGCATCAATGCTAGCGAACAAAGCTCGATTATGCTCAAGAGCCTTGCCAAACCCAAAGCCAGGGTCCAACACAAGCCGCGACTTATCGATGCCCGCTTGCTGACACACGGCCACGCGGGACTGCAAAAATGCCATCACTTCGCCAACCACATCCTGGTACTCAGGGGCCATTTGCATGGTCGCGGGTGTGCCTTGCATGTGCATGAGCACCACCGGCACGTCGGCCGCCGCGCAGGCTTCGAGCGCGCCCGGGGATTGTAGCGCGCGTACGTCGTTAATCATGTCGGCGCCGCCGGCTAACGCGCAACGCATCAGCTCAGGGTTAGAGGTGTCGATGCTCACCTTTACGTCCAAGCGCGCTTTAATCCACTCAAGCGCTGGCATGACACGCGACAGCTCCTCTTCGGACGGCACAGGTGTGGCCCCCGGGCGCGTGCTCTCGCCACCCAGATCCAACCAGGTTGCACCCTCGTCGATGCACGTTTGCGCTCGGTTTAGCACCGCGTCCTGAGTCAGCGATATGTCGCCGCCGTCGGAAAACGAATCAGGCGTGAGGTTCATTACCGCCATAATGTCGGTCATAACAAAATCCTAAATAAAAAAGGCCCCTCGGAAGGGGCCCTGCAACACGCCCGTGGGCGCGGGGGTTAACTGTTCGGCTGACTATCCGGCTCAGTGCCAGCGTCGTCACCGCCTTCATCCGACTCCGCGGGGTCAATGCTCACGGTTTCAGTGTCGCCACTTGATGAATCATCTGACGGCGGCGTCCAATCCTTCGGCGGAGAAGGCTTCCGACCTTCCATAATTTCGTCGATCTGCCCCGCATCAATGGTCTCGTATTCCATCAAGGCTTCGGCCATCAGGTCCAATTTGTCGCGGTTAGTGACCAAAATATCGCGGGCTTTGGCGTAGCACTCGTCCACGATCCGGCGAACCTCGGCGTCGATCAACCGTGCAGTTTCGCCCGAAACGCCCTTAGCGGGTTGGCCCATACTGCGACCAACAAAGGGGTCGCCGTCTTCGTCGTCGTACAAAAGCGGACCGAGGGCTTCGGAAAGACCCCACTTGGTTACCATCGAGCGTGCGATTTTGGTCGCGCGCTCGATGTCATTACTGGCCCCGGTCGTCACGCCCATGTCGCCCAGGGTTAACTCCTCTGCGATACGACCACCGAACAGTGAACAGATCTGCGACAACAGGCCCTGCTTGCTGTGGCTGTACTTGTCTTCCTCAGGCAAGAACATGGTCACACCCAACGCCCGACCACGCGGAATAATCGACACCTTGTACACAGGATCATGCTCGGGCATCAGACGACCAATAATCGCGTGCCCCGCCTCGTGGAAGGCCGTATTAAGCTTCTCGGACTCTTTCATCACCATGGTTTTGCGCTCAGCACCCATCATGATTTTGTCTTTCGCCAGCTCAAAATGCTTTTGACGAACCATGCGCTCATCACTTCTGGCCGCAAATAGCGAGGCTTCGTTCACCAGGTTAGCCAAGTCCGCACCGCTGAATCCGGGTGTACCACGAGCGATGACCGCCGGATTGACCTCATCTGATATCGGCACCTTACGAACATGCACTTTCAGAATCTGTTCACGGCCACGGATATCGGGCAGGCCAACAGTGACCTGACGGTCAAAGCGTCCGGGTCGCAACAGGGCCGAGTCCAACACGTCCGGCCGGTTAGTCGCAGCAATAACGATAACGCCGTCGTTGACATCAAAGCCGTCCATTTCGACCAGCAACTGGTTCAGGGTCTGTTCACGCTCGTCGTGACCACCGCCCATGCCGGCACCACGCTGACGACCCACGGCATCGATCTCGTCGATGAAGATGATGCAGGGTGCCTGCTTTTTAGCCTGTTCGAACATATCGCGTACACGAGACGCACCCACGCCAACGAACATCTCTACGAAGTCCGAGCCCGAAATGGTAAAGAAAGGCACCTTGGCTTCGCCGGCGATTGCCTTGGCAAGCAGCGTCTTACCGGTACCCGGCGGGCCCGCCATCAGCACACCACGGGGAATACGTCCGCCGAGTTTTTGGAACTTACCTGGATCCCTCAGAAATTCGACCAATTCCTGGACGTCTTCCTTGGCTTCGTCACAACCGGCGACATCCATGAAGGTTGTTTTGATTTGGTCTTCGCTCAGCAGTCGCGCTTTGGACTTGCCAAAGCTCATAGGGCCGCCCTTGCCGCCGCCACCGCCCTGCATCTGGCGCATGAAGAACATGAAAACCGCCAAGATAATCAGAATCGGGAAACTGGCTACCAGCAGTTGCATCCAGACGCTCTGCTGCTCGGGCTGCTTACCCTCGACTCTGACATTGTGGTCGAGCAAGTCATCGATCAGGCGCGGGTCACTGATGGCCGGACGCGTGGTTTCAAAGGTTTCACCGTTCGAGCGAATGCCGCTGATGGTGTAGCCGCTGATCGTGACCTGGCGGACCTGGTCACGGTTCACCTCCTCGACAAAATCAGAGTAGGGCAGCTGGCTCTGCTGGGGTTCCATGCTGAAGTTGTTGAACACCGTCAACAGCACCCCTGCGATGATCATCCAAAGAATCAAATTGCGCGCCATGTGTTACTCCTGTCGACGGTCATTCCGCCAAAAATCCGGTGCGGCATTAGCCGCGAAAATCAGTTGCCAACAAATACAGTTCGCGTGAACGTGGACGCGAGGCCTTCGGTTTACGGCTCTTTACCGCCCCGAAGGACGCCCTGCACTCTTTGAGGAAAGATTCGAACCCTTCCCCTTGGAACACTTTTATAAGAAAGGTTCCACCAGGTGCTAGCTGAGTCCGTGCAAACTCCAGCGCCAATTCGCACAACACCATTGCCCTTGGCATATCAACGTTGGTGTTCCCTGACATATTGGGGGCCATATCGCTAATTACAACGTCAACGGGTCGCCCTTCTAGCACCTGGAGCAACTCATCAAGGCAGGCGTCCTCGGTGAAATCCCCGTGGACAAATTTAACATCTGCCATCGCGTCCATTTCCAGAATGTCACTGGCAATCATCACACCATTGCGTCCAATCCATTGGCGCGCAAGCTGGCTCCATCCCCCAGGCGCCGCGCCAAGATCCACGACGGTTTGGTTCGGCTTGATCAAGCGATCACGCTCTTGGATCTCTAGCAGCTTGAATGCCGCGCGCGAGCGATAACCCGCCGCACGAGCTTTTTTGACGTATTCATCGTCTTCGTGCTCTTTAATCCAGCGCGAACTTGATTTTGACCGTGCCATAATTCTCTCTGTATCCAAGGCGCGAGATGCTAAGCTATGTGCCGACTCAACGAAAGGACATCGAATGCTCACGGCCTCGCAGCGCAAACACTTCCGCTCAATTGGACACCAACTAAATCCTGTCGTCATGGTTGCCGACAAGGGATTAAGCGAAGGCGTCATGGTCGAGCTAGAGCGAGCCCTCAGCGACCATGAGCTGATCAAAGTTCGCCTACGCGCTCCACGCGACGTCCGCGTCCAATGGCAAGCCGACCTTGCTAAACAAAGCGGCGCCGAAGTCGTTCAAAGCATAGGCCAGATCGTACTGCTGTATCGCCGCAACCCCAAAGCGGATCCGCTAAAAAGCAACCTGCATCGCATTTCATAAAAACACTGTTTATTTGAACAGTATTCTGGGTTAGCCTCGGTTTTCAGTCGACTATCGAGGGCTTCCCGTGCTCAACCGTCTAAACATTCAGAACCTTGCCATCGTTCGTTCACAGTCTATCGATTATGGCCGCGGCCTGACCGTGCTGACCGGCGAGACCGGGGCTGGCAAATCACTGTTACTGGACGGGCTCGGGTTGATTTTGGGTCAGCGTGCCGACTCTGGGCTGGTAAACAGCCAAGCCAAACGAGCCGAGGTCACCGCCGAATTCGACCTGGAACAACTGGCCACAGCGCACCAATGGTTGTGTGCCCACGAACTCGACGACCCCGACGATACCTATGCCCTGTGCATTCGACGGTCGTTAACCAACGATGGCCGCTCGAAAGCCTACGTCAACAACCGCCCCGTCACGCTCCAAGACCTGCGCTCGCTGTCCGAACACCTGATTAGCCTACAGGGCCAGCACGCCGCCTACGCGCTGCTGCAACCCGAACGCCAACGTACCCTGGTAGACCAATTCGGCCACCACCGCGAATTGAAGCAGGCCGTGCGCAAAGCCGCGCAGGACTTTCAACAGGCCAAACTCGCGCTTAAAACGCTGGCACAGGACATTGCCGACGCCGAGGCCCAACGGTCGTTGCTGGAATATCAGGTCAATGAACTGGACGAGTTATCGCCGGGCGCCGACGAGTGGGTACAACTTGAGCAAAGCCTTCAGCTGTTAGGGTCTGCTGATACGCGTAGCGAAGCAATCGATACGGCCAGCCATGAACTTATTGAGGCCGATCACAATGCCGTATCAAGCCTGCGGCGCATTGCCAAGCTACTCGAACCCGTCGGCCAGGACGGTCATCACGGCGCGGCTGCGTTAGCCCTTATCAACGAAGCTGCAATCAATCTCGACGAAGCGGCTAGGGAACTGGATGCCGCCAAGTCCGGGATCGACAGCAACCCTGAAGCGCTTAAGCAAACCGAAGATCGAATCGCCGCATGGGTCGCCCTCAGCCGCAAGCATCGCGTTGACCCACCCGCTCTAAGCGAGTTGCACACGCGCCTGCACGATCAACTTGACCACATGACCGCGGACCGCACACGCCTGCCGCAGCTCGAGGCCGCACTGTCCGATGCCGAATCAGAGTTCACCCGAACCTGCGGCCTGCTAACGCAGGCACGCATCAGAAGTGCCGACACCTTGATGGCCGCTGTTAACGACCAGCTGAGCGAACTGGAACTAAAAGACGCCGTACTGGCCTACGAAATCGCTCCCCGTGAGCCCACGGCCGAGGGTGCGGAGGACATTCAGTTCACCCTGACCGCCAACGTCGGCCAAAAGGCACAGCCCTTGGCCAAAGTCGCCAGCGGCGGTGAGCTGTCGCGGATCGCATTGGCGATACAAGTCTGCGTTGCCGCCGAACTGGAGACACCCACACTCATCTTCGACGAGGTGGACGTCGGCATCGGTGGCCGCACGGCAGCCAAGGTCGGTGAGCTTCTGCGGCGACTGTCCACCAATGCCCAAGTGCTGGTGGTCACTCACCAGCCGCAGGTCGCAGCCGCCGGGCAGACACACCTGCACGTGCGCAAGCACAACGATGGTTCCGGCGCACGGTCATTTGTAGAGACCCTAACCCCCGCGGACCGCGTCGATGAAATCGCAAGAATGCTTGGGGGGCTGGACATAACGGCGGCCACACGTACAACCGCCAAAGAGCTACTGGTCGGCGCCTAGATGTGCTCGACCGATTCGATTTCGAAGGTCACCGTTCCACCGGGGGTGTCGATGGCAACTTCGTCACCCTCTTCCTTACCAATCAGCGCGCGTGCGATAGGCGACTGAACACTTAGCAGGCCCTGCTTAACATCCGCTTCGTCTTCACCCACGATGCGGTAGGTAACGCTGGCTTCGGTGTCGACATTGAGTAGGTCAACCGTTGTACCGAAAATGACCTTGCCTGTGTTCTCAACCTTAGTCACGTCGATGACAACGCAGTTGGACAACTTACCTTCCAACTCCTGAATGCGCCCTTCGATAAAGCCCTGCTGTTCACGAGCGGCATGGTATTCAGCGTTTTCTTTCAGGTCGCCGTGCTCACGAGCCTCGGCAATAGCAGCGATGACTGCAGGACGCTGAACCGATTTCAGGTCGCTCAGCTCGGCGCGCAGGCGTTCTTCGCCCGCCACAGTCATGGGCACTTTGTTCATAATTTCTCCAACGAAAAAACCACGGCGCCCTCGAGGGCCCCGGTCAATCTGAGTTGTTGTGTCATGGGTATTTGCGCCAACATAGTGTTCTAGCGACAAAACTGCAAATTGAAACGAACTCGTAGGATTCCCATGGCACGCGACCGCACCTTGGTTTTTTCAACCGACACTGGACGAATTAGCGAAAACAAAGCCCCCGATCCGGACGCCGTACTGGGCGATGGAAATGTTCGCGTGCGGCTAGAAAAAAAAGGTCGCGGCGGAAAGGCTGTTACTACGGTCAGCGGACTTGCGATGAACGCTGCGGACATCAAAGTGCTCGGTAAGGCGCTGAAGAAATCAGTCGGCGTCGGTGGCGCCGTCAAAGACGGCGTCATCGAAATCCAAGGTGATCAGGTCGTTAAGGTAATGGCTGCGCTCGAGGCCCGTGGATTGAGGCCCAAGCGCAGCGGTGGCTGAGGGACTTAGTTAGGCAAAATTACCGAATCAATAACGTGAATAATGCCATTACTAGCCTGAATGTCCGTCGCCGTAATCTTCGCCGCATCTATCATCACGGCCTCGCCCGCGATACTGAAATCCACAGAGTCGCCCTGCACAGTTTTCGCCATGCCCTTATCTTGAACGTCCGCCGCCATCACCTTGCCCGGCACCACGTGATAGGTCAGCAGCGCAGCCAACTGGTCTTTATTTTCGGGCAACAGCAAATTATCAACGGTACCCGCCGGTAGCTTGGCAAAAGCGTCATCGGTCGGGGCAAACACGGTGAACGGACCGGCGCTGCGCAATGTATCAACCAAGCCCGCCGCTTCAGCCGCCGCCAACAAGGTTTTAAACGTGCCGGCTTCGGACGCCGTGTCGACGATGTCGGCTTTCATTGAACCGGCGAAAGCCGATGCGCTCATCAGAAGGCCCATGCTGGCTGCGATTAGTGACTTTTTCATGTAGTTCTCCAAATCTTTAACGTTGTGTGGATCGAGTTGCCGGCCGTTGGCTTCGATGCTCATCCCAGAGACGTCGATTTAGAGGGGCCCGACGGGCGAAAGTTTCGCCGCCGGACCATGGGTACAAGTGTTCTAGATCACACTATTGGCGACCCAAGAATTCCCATTGGTTGGGTGCCAGTTTTCCAGCGTTGTAGTCCTCGACCGCCTGCACTAGCTCGTCGTGGGTGTTCATGACAAAAGGCCCGTGCCGCGCAACCGGCTCATTCAAAGGTGCCCCAGCGATAACCAAGACCCGCGCATCGTTGCGTGAATAGAGCGTAATGGCGCCCTCGCCCTTCAAAATCGCGGCGTCACCGTCGCTAACGGTTTCCGATTCGGACTCATCCGTTGACACCTTGGTTTGGCCGTCATAGGCAAAGACCACAGCATGCTCTTGACCTTTTAGGTCGATCTGCACGCGCTGGCCGCCATCGATATGCACATCCAAGTAGCTGACATCGGTTAGGGTCTTGGCCGCACCGGCCTGGCCTTCAAATTCGCCCGCTATTACGCGCACGCGATAGCCTTTGCCGACGACCTCGGGAATATCCGCAGACTGGATGTCTTGGTAGCCCGGCGGCACCATTTTTTGGTGGCTGGGTAAATTGACCCACAACTGGAAGCCCCACATACGGCCATCCGTTTGCTTCGGCATCTCTGAGTGCAGGATCCCGGCGCCCGCCGTCATCCACTGAACGCCACCGTCGCGCAACAACCCCCGGTTGCCAGCGGAATCTTGGTGCTCCATCTGCCCTTCGATCATGTAGGTCACGGTTTCAAAGCCGCGATGGGGATGCGGCGGAAACCCGGCGCCATAGGCCTTAGGGTCGTTATTGCGAAAGTCATCAAGCAGCATAAAGGGATCAAGGTCAGGCATCGACGGCTGGCCGATCACCCGCTTCAACTTGACGCCTGCGCCATCGCTGGTGGGCATTCCTTTAACAACTTTGACTAATTGACGACGCATATTGACCTCCTAGTTTTGCGGTGCAATATGCTTTGTGCGTACAGTATCCACAAGCGGTCACGGATCAAAAGACTGCTTCCTATTCAGCACTAATTCGAGGCAAAAATGTCCACACAACGCGTATTGATTACCGGTGCCGGGAGCGGTATCGGGCAAGGGATTGCTCACTATTTGGCAGGCCAAGGCTTTGCGATTGTCGCCACCGACATTCAACTGGAGAGCGCACAGGCCACCGCCGACGCGATCAACAGCGCGGGCGGCGATGCCACTGCCTACGCGATGGATGTTACCGACGAGGCGCAAACGGAATCGGTGTTCGATAGCGCCGGCCCCATCCATGGGGTCATCAACAATGCCGGCATTCAGCACATTGATCCGATCGAAGATTTCCCCAAAGACCGTTGGGCCCAGCTAATTCAAATCATGCTGGTGGGACCTGCGATCACCACTGGCGTTGCGGTTAAGCGTATGCGCGCTCAGGGCTATGGCCGGATCATCAACCTCGGCAGCATCCATGGACTGATTGCCAGCCCCTATAAAAGCGCCTACATCAGCGCCAAGCACGGCCTGATGGGGCTCAGTAAAACCGTTGCCCTTGAAACCGCCGATACCGACATCACCATCAACACCGTGTGTCCGGCCTATGTCAAAACGCCCTTAGTGGAAAAACAGATTGCCGACCAGGCACGCACCCGAGGCATCACTGAGGACGAGGTTATTACCCAGGTGATGCTTAAGCCCATGCCGAAAAAAGCCTTTATCAGCTTTGAGGAACTCGGCGGCACCTGCGCGTATCTAATGAGCCCCGCAGCCAGAAATATGACCGGCCAAGCCCTCGTTATCGATGGCGGCTGGACCTGCAGTTAATTCGGAGAACCTATGCCAACCATTACTTTTCAGTACGGCGACCAATCCTTTCCCGTTCAAGCCGAAGCGGGCGAGAGCGTCATGATGGCGGCCGCGCGACACCGCGTGCCCGGTATTGATGCGGATTGCGGTGGCGGTTGCAGTTGCGCGACCTGCCATGTCTACGCACCCGAGGAAGCCGCACTGCCTGAGCCCAGCGACATGGAAAAAGATATGTTGGATTTTGCCGATGCGCTGACCGACGCCAGCCGGCTGAGTTGCCAAATCACGGTGACGCGATGGACGGCGTCACTTACGTGATCCCGAAACTCTAGATCGGAACTAGGTTCACCACGTTGCCGGCAAGGGCTGGCCGGCTCGTGGACTTCGGCGACTGCCCCGTCAAGCGCGACACCATTAACAGCGCTCGCTCCAGGCGGTGCTCCAGAAAATAGGGATCGCACAAAACGCCAAGGGCAGACTGACCATTTAGCAGAGGACGTTCCAACCACGCAGCCATTTGATATCGCGGGGGCAGATAGGGACGGTTGCGAACCACCACGCGGTGAATACGAACCAACCGCATCGCCGCGTAACGATTTGAGAGTTCGCCTTTGCACCAGCTGACCAGCTCGCCGGGCTGCAACAATAAGGCCTGTTCGGTTTGGGCAGGGTTGATACCCAGAGTTCGAATTACATCCATAACTCGGCGCTTTCGCTGGTTACTACGAGCGCTCGGTTCGTCCCAAAACAACCACTGCAAATCATTCATGAACGGACATTAGCACCGGGTTTGCGGGCGAAACGTGCGCTGGTTAACTAAGCTGGGTTAGCGCAGATCGGACTTAAGGTTTTTTCCGTGCGGTCGCTATAAGCATGCACAGCTAACTTCAGGCTACATTTTTTAGGGGACGTTAAATGAAAGGCTTTTTGACTCTGGCGCCAGCCGTGATCGGCACAGTCGTTGGATTGGCAGTGGCCTTTGCCATTCCTGAGTTCGGCGGGTTCGTCGGTGTCGTTATCGCAGCCGCAGCCGGCATCGCCGGCGTTGTGATGGCTAATCGCGCCAATGCCGAGGCCATCAGTCAAGCGGTTGCCGCCTGGCAAGCCGGCCAGGGCAATTTGCCTGAGTGGATGGCGCCGCTGACTGATGCCCTAGAAGAGCAAAGCAACGCCACGCAAGCGGCCATGATGCAGTTCAACCAAGCGCAGTCACAACTCACCGAAGCCCAAGGCCAAGCCCAGGCGTCACAAATGACCGTGGACAACATCTGCGGCCAGCTCGGGGGCGCCTCGCAAAGCATGATGGCACTGGTGGCATCCCTCGAGGGCGTCAGCAACGAGGCCCGCGACACCCTGCAGTTCGCCCAAGCTAACCGCAGTGACTCGTCTGCTCAGCGCGAAGCCCTCAAGGAAGCTGTCAATCAAGTTCGACGCATCAGCGGATCAACCAGCCAGGCGCTACAGGAAATTCAAGCCCTGGACACCCGCAGCGAAAAAATTCAAAGCGTGACACGCGTGATCAATGACATCGCCGAGCAAACCGGCCTGCTGTCCTTGAACGCTGCGATTGAAGCCGCCCGCGCGGGCGAGCAAGGTCGTGGATTTGCCGTGGTTGCGGACGAAGTTCGTAACCTGGCTGGGCGTACGTCCCACGCCACCGAAGAGGTCAACGCGATCGTCGAAGAGATGGCGAAGGGCACGCGCACGGTTGTCGAACAAATCGGCCGCCTGTCCAGCGAAGTCGAAGACGGTTCGAGCCGAATCGAGGCCATCGAAGGCAGCCTGATGACCATCGGCGAACGCGCCGCGCAGGTTGGCGAGCGCCTCAATGGACTGATGCAAGAGATTCAAAATCAGGTCGCTGTGGTCAACGAAACCAGCCAAACCCTGAACGCCCTGCGCCTCAAATAAGCTCTGACATTTCCCCGGGGCGCGGCATACAATATCGGCATGAAAGATGCCGTGTATGCCAACCCCTTCGAATCCCTAGGCCCCTTCGCCTTTAACGACGACGTCGCCAGCGTATTTCCTGACATGATCCGTCGCTCGGTTCCCGGATACGGGCAACTGGTCGGGGGTGCGGGGCTGCTCGCCGCGCGACATGCGCAGCCCAATAGTCATTTGTACGACCTAGGCACCTCGCTTGGCGCCACGGCACTGAGTCTGTCCAGGCATGTGCGCACCCCTGGCACCCGCATCCAAGCCATCGACAATTCGGCCGCCATGATCGAACGCGCCCGTGGGCTGCTGGTCGAAGGCCGCACTGCCCAAGACTGCCCGGTTGACCTCATCGAAGGAGACGTGCGCGAGGTTGCGCTTGAAAACGCCAGCGTGACCTGCCTCAACCTGACCTTACAGTTTATTCCGGTGGAGCAGCGTGATGCTCTGATGACGTCGATCTTTGAGGCGACGCAGGACGGTGGGATACTGATATTGGCAGAGAAAGTGACCTTTGAAGACCCAGAGCACGCCCAGTGGGTCCAAGAGGTTTACTGGGACTTTAAGCGCGCCAACGGTTACTCGGAACTGGAGATTGCGCAAAAGCGCAGTGCCCTTGAGGACGTCCTGATACCCGAGACCCCCGAGGTCCATGAAGCCCGACTGCGCAAAGCCGGCTTTCGGACGGTGCGCGTGTGGTTTCAAACCCTGAATTTCATGGCCTGGGTTGCGATTAAATGACCCTGCCCTGGCACGGCGAGCATTGGCCGGCACCGCTGGCGCACTTACAGCCCTTGCGTGATGCGGTGGACTTCGAGCCCTGGCTTAAGCACGGCAATTTGCCAAAGTGGTTAGCTGTGTTGAACGCACTGCCGGCTGGCGACACTGCGGCCATGAGCCTCGCGAAGTGGGTCGGCCCGCAGGGCGAGTGCAGCAACCCAGACGCATTAAACGACGCGCTACGCGCACTGACGCCATGGCGCAAAGGCCCCTACCAGGTCTTTGGCACGGCCATCGACACCGAATGGCGCTCGGACCTGAAATGGGATCGGATTCAACCGCACCTGCCGGCGCACATTGGCCATGCGTTGGACGTGGGCTGTGGAAGCGGCTACCACATGTGGCGCCTTTTAGAGCAAGGCGCGGATTCGGTTCTGGGCGTCGACCCGTCGGTGCTGTTCGCCATTCAGTTTGCCGCTATTCAGCACTATGCCTGCGACCCGCGGATCGAGTTTTGGCCGGTGCCACTGGAGAGCCTGCCGCCGTCGCAGCACTTCGACCTGGTGATGAGCATGGGGGTGCTGTATCACCGCCGCTCGCCTATTGACCACATTACCCAGTTGCGCCAGCAACTCGCTCCCGGCGGCACCCTGGTGCTGGAAACGCTGGTGATTGAGGGCGACGAGAGCAGCGTTTTGGTGCCGCCGGACCGCTACGCACGCATGAAAAACTGCTGGTTTATACCGTCCGTCAGTGCACTGGTGTCATGGTGCCGAAAGCTGGGCTTCGCGTTCGTTGACTGCGTTGATGTGACCAAAACCACCAGCGAAGAGCAACGTGCAACGAACTGGGTTGGCGGGGACAGTTTGGCCGGCGCTCTGGATCCGGAGAACCCGAATCTGACTATTGAAGGCCACCCAGCACCGCTGAGGGCGACCCTAATTTGCCGCTAGTAGGCTTCTGAGCGAATCTGGTAGGCCTGGAGCGCGTCCCGAATTTTATGTTGCACGGCCAGTATTTTTCCTTCCAACTCGTCCAGCGCGGCCTGCTCGTCATCGGCGACGCGGCTAGAAGGCCGCTCGCGGATAGCGCGCATGTCCGAATCCAGAGCCGCCATCGGCACACTCAATCGGTCAACCAAACGCTTGGCAGTGTCAGACGGCGACATCGCCAGGGCGGCGAGGTCAATCGGCAAGAAGCTAACGCCCAGTGATCGCTCAATGCCGCGTCGAAGCGCATCCTCGTCCAAGGCGTCTTTGGCCAGGAACGCCGCAGCCCCGGCGTCAACGGAGCCCTGCGCAGCACTGATATCACCACTGCCAGTGACCACCATGACCGGGGTCCAGTTCTTTTCGCGGCGCAGGGCCGCCAGGAACTCGACGCCCGTCTGCCCGGGCAGATTGTGATCCGTGACAATCACGTCGAACGACTCGGCCAGGGCGAGCTCGAGCGCACGCTCTGCGGTGCCCACTGCGGTCACCTCGATGTCCGAGGTGCTGTCGCGCAACAGGCGGCTCAGCCAGAAACGATCATCTGGGCTGTCCTCGACCAGCAGCACGCGCACGGTTATTCGCCCGAAGGCGCCGACGCCGGCGCGCCCGTTTCGAGCTGCAGCGAACCGACCAACTCATCTAAGCTTTGACCCATGGTTTTGGCGTCCTTCGGACGATCCGCTTCCATCATCGGCAAGGTGAAGTAGAAGGTGGAGCCCATGCCACCGCGACGATCCAACCAGATACGACCGCCATGGCGATCCACAACTTTGCGACAAATAACCAAGCCCATTCCGGTGCCCGAGTAGTCCTCGGTGTCATGCAACCGGCGGAACACTTCGAAAATGCTCTCGGCAAACTTCGGATCGATGCCGATGCCGTTGTCCTGCACCGAAAACACCCAGTGCTGTCCGCGCGGCTTCACAGAGACGTAAACCCGCGGCCGTCCCGGTGAACGGAATTTCATCGCGTTTTCAATCAGGTTCTGGAACAGCTGTACCAGCTGGATCCGATCCCCCATGACGGTGGGCAAGGGGTCGGATACGACCACCGCGTCGCCCTCATCGATCTCTTCCTGCATTTGCTGGACGACCGTTTGGAACACGCTGTCCAGTTCCGTCGGCGTCATCTCAGCGCCGCCGGCACCGATGCGCGAGTAGGCCAACAAGCCTTCGATCAGACCGATCATGTGCTTGGCGCTTGAAGTACTGCGCTCAAGAAGCTCAGCCACCTCTTCGTTGGTGTCGCCGATCAACTGGCGCATTTTCAAACAGTGCGCATGAATGTGACGAATCGGGGCCTTCAAGTCGTGGCTGACAATGTGCGCGAACTGCTGCAGTTCTTGGTTGCTCACACGCAGGTCACGCAGTGATTGGTTGAGCTGCTCTTCAGTGCCCTTCAGCTGCGTCACGTCAACCAGGGTAACGACGGCCCCTTCCATCGACGCGTCTTCGGTGCGGTACGGCAGGATCCGCATCAGCAACCAGTCCCCAGCACGGTTTTGCACTTCGCGCTCAATGCGCTCGCCGGTTTCCAGTACCTGACGGATGTGATCCATCATGTGAGGGTCACGAATGCGATGGGCGAAGTGGTCGATCGGGCGCCCAACATCCTGAGGAATCAGGCTAAAGGTCGACGCCACCGCAGGCGTGTACTTGCGGATACGTGCCTCTTTGTCGACGAAGACCGTGCCCAGATCTGTGCTCTGCAGCAGGTTATCCATGTCCGCGGTCAGGCGCGTCAACTCGGCGATCTTGCGCTCGTATTCGGCGTTAACCGTGTACAGCTCTTCGTTGACCGAGTGCAGCTCTTCGTTGGTGCTTTGCAGCTCCTCGTTCGAGGCCATCATCTCTTCGTTGGTGGCCTGAAGCTCTTCGTTCGAAGTTTCCAGCTCCTCGTTGGTGGCCTGCAGGTGCTCCTTGGTGTAGCGCAACTCGTATTCCAGCGCATTGATGCGCTCGCGAGCTTCCTCGGAGATGTCCAGGGCTTCAATCGCAACCGTGGTCTGGCGCTCTTCGTTGTCGCCAAGCAACAGCGGCTGCTCTTCCTGACGGCTGATCGTCAGCAAAATGTGCTCAGGGCGAGCCGAATCCGACACTTGGCTGGTTTGCACACGCCGCGCCGTCACGGTGACGATCTGACCGTCCTCGTCCGACCCCACGCGGATGCCACCGTAGGAAATCAAACTGCGCTCTTTACCGGCGCGCTGGATACCAGCGCCGGCCGCGATTTTCAGGTCATCGATCAAGATATCGAGCAAATCAACCGTCGGGCGTCCCATCAGCGGCCGCGTGTACTGACCGACATCGCCAAACACGTGAATCACGTTGCCATGGATGTCCACCAGGAAGCCGGCGGGCATGTACATGTCCAGCAGGGCATCGTAGGTTTTCAGTAGCCGGATGGTTTCCGATTGTGGCGACGGCGGAATATCGGTGGTGTCCGCACCCAAGCGCATGTTGTTAACCGGCGTCAGCGGCGTCATAGGCGACATCGGGAAGCGGCTAACACTGGTCAGGCGCGCATCGCGACGCTTGCGATATAAGCGCCAGTGGCGATCTACGGTGTCAAATTCAGACTCCAGGACGCCCGCCGTTTCGGACGGCCCCAAGAACAACACCCCGCCCTTGTTCAGGGAGAAGTGGAACAGCGACAAAATTTTATCCTGCACGTGCTGTTGCAGGTAAATCAGCAAGTTACGGCAACTCACCAAGTCGATTTTTGTGAACGGCGGGTCCTTGGTCACGTTTTGCGGCGCAAACACGACCATCCGGCGCAGCTCAGGCGACACCCGGTACGTGTGGTTATCCGATTGGGCGATGAAGTAACGCTCCAGGCGCTCCTCGGATACGTTGCTCAGGGCCTCTTTGCGGTAAAGACCCGCGCCAGCTGCCTCAAGGGCGCCCGGGTGCAGGTCGGTGGCAAAGATCTTGACGTTAAGCGGCTTGTTTTTCTGGGTCGCCAGCTCGTGCAGCATCAGCGCCAGCGAGTAGGCTTCCTCGCCTGTCGCGCAACCCGGGGTCCAGATGCGCAAACTACGTTCGTTTGACAGCTTGTTGGCCATGTCATCCAGGACATGGGTGTACAGGATCTCAAAGGCCTGCGGGTCACGGAA
Source organism: uncultured Gammaproteobacteria bacterium (assembly GCA_937139465.1). Lineage (GTDB taxonomy): Bacteria > Pseudomonadota > Gammaproteobacteria > Pseudomonadales > Litorivicinaceae > Litorivicinus. The sequence goes on along the minus strand of CAKZQE010000281.1, from coordinate 2,834 downwards.
AAACTCCGTCACGCCAATCAACAGATCGCGGTAAAGGTTTTCGAGCTCTTCGTCGTCTTGGCTGAGGCGTGTTAGGTAATCCTTAGAGGAGCCAATGTTGCGGATCGCCATTCGCCGCTCGATCCGGCGACCAATCGTGCCCGGCTTGTAGAGGGTGAAATCGATGCCGTAGCGTTCGCGGAGCATGATCAGGATTCGCCCGTGCGGCGTCGCGTCCGCTTCCTCTTCTTCGAGCAAGGTCATGCTAGAGAAGCTCGGTGAAGCCGAGGAGATAGCCTGCAGGGTCGTCCCCATCATTTCCGGCTCTTGGATCTTATCGGCGACACCCGTACCGACGGCGCTGCGCGGCATACCGTCAAACTTGGACGAGGCCGGCGTCTGCACCAGGACAAGACCGCCGGACTTTTTAATTTCCAAAACGCCACGGGTACCGTCCGTGCCGGTGCCCGACAGGACCACGCCAATCGCACGCGGGCCAAAATCATCCGCCAGTGACCGGAAGAACATGTCAATGGGCAGGGTAAATGCCGGCGCCGGGTCGCGATCGGTCAATAGCAACTTGCCATCGGCGATGATCATTTCTTTGCGCGGCGGAATTAGGTAGACCGAGTTGGCGAGCACTTCGATGCCGCCAATCACGCGGTGTATCGGCATGTCGGTGTGGCGTGCCAGCAATTCATCCATCAAGGACTCAAAATCCGGTGACAGGTGCTGGACTATCACAAAGGCAAAACCGAGCTCCGTTGGCATTTCACTGAAAAGTTTTTCCAGTGCTTCGAGGCCGCCAGCGGATGCGCCGATGCCCACCACGTGGGTTGGTTTATTGTCTACCGTTTCGGTTTCTGACACACCGCTTTCCTTTGGTTCGTGACGTCGACGTAGCAAAACTTGTGCGCTACTTAGTACGCGATACTATCGCCCTGCAATCGGCGGGTTTCAATCCCGCAGACGAAGAACGCGCACTTGGCCTAAGACTAGCAAAGATATGCGGCGCCAGTCTCGCCTCTAGGGCCATCCCCCTGTAGACTCTTTCGGCTTTTTCGACTCGTCACCCAACAGGAGTGTCTATGTATCACCTTGACCTGGCCCCCGCCGACCCAATTCTCGGATTGAACGACGCATTCGCCGCCGACCCGCGTACAGACAAAATCAATCTCGGCGTCGGTGTCTACAAAGATGCCATGGGACGCACGCCGATCATGACGGCAGTTAAGGCGGCCGAGGGCATCCTGTTGAATGACGAGTCCACCAAATCCTACCTAGGCATTACCGGCAACGCGGCGCTGCCGGCATTGGCACAGGGTTTGTTGCTGGGCAGCGACCACCCGCTGATCGGCAGCCCCCGCGTCAAGACCGCCCAGGCCCCTGGTGGCACTGGCGCCCTGCGCGTGGCGGCCGACTTTATTGCCAAGGCCAACCCCACTGCCACGGTCTGGGTATCCAACCCAACTTGGGCGAACCACAACGCCATCTTCGAAGCGGCGGGCCTGAAAGTTGCCGTTTACCGTTACTACGACGCCGCCACCCAGTCGCTGGACGAAGCGGGCTTTATCGAAGACCTCAATGCCGTCGCCGCCAACGATGTGGTGGTGTTACACGGCTGCTGCCATAACCCCTCGGGCGTTGATCCGAGCCTTGAGACCTGGGCCAAGATCGCCGACACGGCCGCCGACAAAGGCTGGATGCCACTGGTGGACTTCGCCTACCAGGGCTTCGGTGCGGGCTTGGAGGCCGACCGCCAAGGGTTGCTGGAGCTGCTGAAAAAAGACCTGCCGTTGCTGGTCGCGGCCTCATTTTCGAAGAACTTTGGCCTTTACAACGAGCGCATAGGCGCGCTGACACTGATTGACAAGGACGGCCCTACGGCCGACGCCGCGTTCAGCCACATCAAACTGTCGATCCGTGCAAACTATTCAAACCCGCCGGCTCATGGCGGCGCGATTGTGGCCACCGTTCTCGGCTCCAGTGAGCTACGCAACCAGTGGGAAACCGAACTGACACAGATGCGCGAGCGCATCGCCGACATGCGTACCGGCTTGACCCAAGGGTTGGCTAATCGCGGGGTCAATCGTGACTTCAGCTTTATCCAGTCACAAAACGGCATGTTTAGCTTTGCCGGCATCAGCCCCGAGCAAGTGGACCGTTTGAAAACCGAATTTGGTGTGTACGCCGTTCGCAGCGGCCGGATTAACGTGGCGGCAATCACGCCGACCAACCTCGATCCCCTGTGCGACGCCATCGCGGCGGTGCTATGAGCCAATACGACCTGTTCGGCCTGGGCAACGCCCTGGTCGACCATGAGTTCCACGTCACCGATGCCATGCTCAATGAGCTGGCGATCGAGAAAGGCCTGACCACCTTGATCGAGCCGGAACGTGCCAGCTTCGTGTTGGACGCACTCAACGAGCAGGCCGGCGCAGCCTCCAAAGCCTGCGGCGGCAGCGGCGCCAACAGCGTGATAGCTGCGGCCTGCATGGGATCGAGTGCCTACTACGCGTGCCAGCTAGGCAACGACGATAACGGCCACTTTTACGTCAATGACATGCTCGACGCCGGTGTCGATACGCACGCTCGCGAGCACATGGTGGATGGCGTCACTGGCCGTTGCTTTGTCATGGTCACACCCGATGCCGAGCGCACCATGAACACGTCATTGGGCGTCACCGGTGACCTGAAGACCGACAGCCTGGACCCGGACATCATCGCCAACAGCCGCGCGATCTACCTCGAAGGCTATCTGATTACCTCGCCAGTCAGCCGAGCCACAGCGGTCAGGGCCAAGCAGATCGCCCGTGAAAACGACATCATGGTGATCGGCACGTTTTCGGATCCGG
>CAKZQE010000280.1 GCA_937139465.1 uncultured Gammaproteobacteria bacterium | reverse complement strand
ATACCACCCCTGAACTATGAGCGTGTATATCGATTAAAAAAACATTTTCCGAACCTGGAAATCATTATCAATGGCGGGATCAAGACACTACCAGAAGTACAGGCACACCTGAACCATGTCGACGGCGTGATGATTGGCCGCGCCGCCCAGGGCAACCCCTGGTTAATTCAGCGCTGCCACGCATTGCTGACCGGGCAAAAGACGCCCAGCGCACCACCGGCCGCCGAACAACGCCAGGTTATGCTCGAACACCTCAGTGCCCTGCATGATTTCTACGGCGAATTTCAAGGCGTGCGCTTCGCACGCAAACACCTGCGCTGGTACTGGGAAACGCTGCAACGACCGCTGAGCGACATTCAGCAGTTCAACGCCCTCGACAGCGCTGAACAGCAAATCGCGTGGGTGGCCGCGGCATGAGCAGCCCTCTGAGCTTTCGCCAGGCGGTGACGCTGGCGCTGACCGATTATTTTCGCTCGCTCGAGGGCGAGCCGCCGCATGAACTGCACGCACTGGTCACCAATGAAGTGGAAGCTCCACTTTTGGAAATGACCCTCGAATTAGCCGGCGGCAACCAAACGGTTGCTGCCAAAATGCTAGGGCTGTCTCGCAACACCCTACGCAAGAAAATGGCCGCCCACGGCCTACTGTGAAAGGAAATAGGATGACCGGATTGATCACCCCCAAACGTGCCCTGCTTAGCGTCTCGGACAAAACTGGCCTGGTCGAGTTGGCCACGGCGCTCGCTGCCAAGGGCGTTGAGTTGCTGTCCACAGGTGGCAGTGCAGCGGCGCTTGAAGCCGCCGGGTTGACGGTAACGCGCGTCAGCGACGTCACGGGGTTTCCGGAAATCATGGGCGGCCGGGTCAAAACCCTGCACCCGAAAATCCACGGCGGGCTGCTCGGGCGCCGCGATATTGATGCGGACGTCATGGCCGAACACGGCATCGGTGCGATCGATCTGGTGGTGGTGAACCTGTACCCCTTCCAAGAAACCCTCGCCCGTGGCGCCGACTACAACGAAGCCGTTGAGCAAATCGACATTGGCGGCCCCGCCATGGTCCGTGCCAGTGCCAAAAACCACGCGTGGGTGGGCATTGTCACCTCGGCCGACGACTACGCTGAGGTCGTGGCAGCGGTCGAAGGCGACGGCCTCGACTTTGCCTTGCGCCAGCGCCTGGCGGCCAAGGCGTTCGCCCACACGGCCCAGTACGACGGCGCCATCGCCCAATGGATGGCAGAGCAAACGCAACCCGCCGACGCCCCCTTCCCCGCGGCCATGACCTTGAACCTCAGCGAAGGTGAAAGCCTGCGCTACGGCGAAAACTCCCATCAGGTCGCCGCGTTCTATCGCGACGGCACCCCCGGCGCCCACGTCGGCAGTGCCAAACAGCTGCAGGGTAAGGCCCTGAGCTACAACAACATCGCCGACACCGATGCGGCCTTGGAGTGCGTACGCGAGTTTGCCAAGCCTGCCTGCGTCATCGTCAAGCACGCCAACCCCTGTGGCGTCGCGGTCGCCGGGTCAATTCTGGGCGCCTACGAAGGGGCATACCGCACCGACCCGACCAGCGCCTTTGGCGGCATCATTGCCTTTAACCGGCCGCTGGACGCCGCGACCGCCGCCGCCATCATCGAGCGTCAGTTTGTTGAAGTCATCATTGCGCCCGGGGTCGACAGCGACGCCTTAGCCATCTGCGCCAGCAAAGCCAACGTCCGCGTCCTGACCACGGGCGACCTCAACGAGGCCACTCAAGGGCTCGAGTACAAGCGTGTCAACGGGGGTATGCTGGTGCAGTCGCGCGACGACCAGAGCACCGCGCAATGGCGCGTTGTCACGGACGTTCACCCAACGGACGAGCAAAATCGTGACCTTCAGTTCGCCTGGACGGTTGCTAAATACGTCAAGTCCAACGCCATCGTTTACACCTCAAACGAATGCACGGTGGGTGTCGGCGCCGGCCAAATGAGCCGCGTCTACAGCGCAAAAATTGCGGGCATCAAAGCCGCCGACGAGGGCTTAACTGTGCCCGGCAGCGTGATGGCGTCGGATGCCTTCTTCCCATTCCGCGATGGCATTGACGCCGCCGCCGAAGCCGGCATTGCAGCGGTCGTTCAGCCCGGCGGTTCGATGCGCGATGACGAGGTGATCGCGGCGGCCAACGAGCATGGATTGGCCATGGTGTTCACCGGCATGCGCCACTTCCGCCACTAACCCAAGGAGTCTGAAATGAACGTACTAGTGATTGGCGGCGGTGGCCGCGAACATGCGCTGGCCTGGAAACTGGCACAGTCTCCCTTGGTGCGCGAAGTGTTGGTGGCCCCCGGCAATGCTGGCACCGCAACCGAAGCCAAGTGCCGCAACATCGCCGTGGCCGCTGATGACGTCCCGGGTCTGGTCCAGGCCGCCAAGGATGCCGACATCGCTTTGACCGTCGTCGGCCCCGAAGCGCCCCTGGTGCTGGGCGTTGTCGACGCGTTTGAAGCGGAAAACCTGACCATCTTTGGGCCCAGCCAAGCCGCATCCGAACTGGAGGGCTCCAAAGCCTTCACCAAGGATTTCTTGGCGCGCCATGGCATCCCCACCGGGAGCTACCGCAACTTCACCGAGATCGAGCCTGCGCTGGCGTTTTGTGAAACCTTGGGAGCTCCCTTGGTGGTCAAAGCGGACGGCCTGGCTGCGGGCAAGGGCGTGATTATCGCCCACAGCGTGCAAGCCGCCCAGGACGCCGTGCGTGACATGCTCGCGGGCAACGCCTTCGGCGAAGCCGGCCACCGCGTGGTGATCGAGGAGTTCCTCGACGGCGAAGAAGCCAGCTTTATCTGCATGGTCGACGGTCTGGATGTCTTACCCATGGCAACCAGTCAAGACCATAAAGCCGCGCACGAAGGCGACCAGGGACCCAACACCGGCGGCATGGGCGCCTACTCCCCCGCGCCCTGCGTCGATGACGCCATGCACGAGCGGATCATGGAACAGGTCATCATGCCCACCGTTAAAGGCATGCAGGCCGAGGGCCGCCGTTACCGTGGATTTTTGTACGCCGGCATTATGATCTGCGACGGTGTGCCAAAAGTGCTCGAGTACAATTGCCGCTTCGGTGACCCAGAAACGCAGCCGATCATGATGCGCCTGAAGTCAGACCTATTGCCGGTTCTGACGGCAGCCTGCGAGGGACGCCTGCCCCAACAGCGTATTGATTGGGATGAGCGGGTCGCGCTCGGCGTCGTGTTGGCCGCCCCTGGCTACCCCGGTGACTACCCCAAAGGCGCAACCATCAGCGACAGTGGCAACGACAGCGACGACCAAAAGGTCTTCCATGCCGGGACCAAAGCCAGTGGCGACAGCATCGTCACCAGCGGCGGCCGGGTGCTGTGCGCAACCGCCCTCGCCAGCAGCGTTCAAGCCGCGCAGGCCGCCGCCAACGCGCGCGCCAGTGAAGTGGACTTCGAGGGCCGCTGGTACCGAACTGACATTGGCCACCGTGCCATTGCCCGGGGTGCGTGAGTGAAAATCCTGCTGGGCCCGGGGTTCGAAGGACTGAGCATCGCGCTGACCGAGCTGGCCATTGAGTGCGCCAGCGCCGCCAGCCCCGAGGAAGCCTGGGGTTGGCATCAGGCCGTCCCCGACAGCCCCAGGCTGTGGATCATTGGACCTGCGCAGTGGCTGTGCCAATTCACGCAGCCGCCATGGGCAGGGCTTTTCCATCTGGTTGCGAGCATCGACAGCACCTTGCCCGCCGCCCTTAACGGTCAGTGCGTCGCCCATGTTGGCCCAATGAGCGACACGCGCTTGGCGGACTTCATACAAGCCATGCAGTGGCCACGGGCCAAGACCCTCGACGGGACCTTGACCTCGACCACTCGCGGCATGGTCAATTGGTTCGGACGCGGCGGCATGCCGCCGCAATTGCGCCAGCACCAGGGCAGCGTCGCAGTCCCCGTGGTCACCGACAGCCAAGAGCGATGGCCCGCTGCACAGTGGATCGCCCCAGGCTCGGAATCACGCCCTCTACCTATGCCGCTACTGCTGCCTGACCAGTGGCAAGCGCAGCGCACCGCGCTGGACGCACTGGCCCAACTAAGAGTCAATCGTCATGCGTAAACTCGTCGACATGGACGCACTCACCCCCGGCATTGCCCGTGGATTTCGTGCCCGGGGTGGCACGGTCATTTTGGTACGCGACGGCGAAACCGTCAGTGCGTTTCGCGACTCATGCCCCCACCTTGGCGTCGATTTAGCATGGAACCCGGACGCCTACATGGACCTGGAAAATCGCTATATTCAATGCGCCACGCACGGAGCACTGTTTGAGCCGCTAACGGGTGAGTGCGTGTTTGGCCCCTGCATTGGCGATCGCCTGACACCGGTTGAGGTTGTCCTCCGCGACGGGAGCGTCTGGATCGACGGCTAAGGCAGCCGTGTCGGCACGCCCAGTTCAACCCCGTGTAATCCCACCTTGGCGGGCAGCTGATAAAACTCGACGCCCTCAGCCCGCGCTTGCTCAACCTTTTCGCCGTAGACCGGGTCAATGTGCACCGCAGGCTCAACCCGATTGATGCCGTTGTGCATCAACACGTACATCAACCCGGCACGCTCGCCGGCGGCAACGCGACCGCGTAACGCGTCCAGGTGCTTGTGTGCCCTGACACTTTTTGCATCCGGGAAGGCTCCGCGACCGGTCTCGTCGGTCAGCAGCGTCACGCCTTTGACCTCAAGCCAGAGGCTTTCATCGGCGTTTTGGCCGAAAAAATCGACCCGGGAATCGTCTAGTTTCACCTCGGCCTTCCAACGCATGCCGTCAAAGCCGGGCCACAGGCCGGAGGCCAAGCCGGTTTTGACCCAGTGGTTGGCGCGCTGGGAATCAATACAGGCCCACCCGCCTGCCGTTTCCACCAGCACCCAGCGACCGGCGGTTTTGCCACCCGTGCGCGGTTCATAACCGATGCGTGAACCCGGTTCGGCCAAGCCCGTCATTGCCCCAGTATTGGGGCAGTGAATGACGAGTTCGCTGTCGATGTCCGCCAGAAACCGCTTGTAGCGCCGTACCAGTCGCGCCTCCGTCAAGGTCCAGGGCAGACTGACGCTGGCGACCCAGCTAGACACCGAGGTAACGCCGGATTCGGTCCACCGCAAGCTCCAGGCGCGGCCGCTCATCAACGTAGGCCACACGCAGGTGGGTCTCGCCGAAGGCCGGACCAAAATCGTGCCCCGGCGTCGTCGCCACACTGGCTTGCTCTAGAAGCGCCTTGGCCAAAGCCGCGCTAGAGGGCGACAGGGCGCTGACATCAAAAAACAGGTAATACGCCCCGGCCGGCACATCGGCCAACCTAAACCCGAGCGGTGTCAGGGCCGACACCAGGTAGTCCCGCGCCTCGGCCAATTGACGGCGGCGATCCTCAAATTCAGCGATCGCTTGCGGGTCAAAGCACGCCAGGCCCGCGGCCTGGGCGATGCTGCTGGGGCTGATAAACAGGTGTTGAGCCATATTGGTGACAGCGTTTTCGGTCCCGGGCGGACACACCATCCACCCCAGTCGCATGCCGGTCAGTCCAAAGTACTTAGAAAAACTATTGACGATCCAGGGGTTACCCAGGCTCAGCGCTGTCTGTGGCGCCTGGCCGTAGACCAACCCTTGGTAGATCTCGTCGACGATCATGGGTAGCGCGCGAGCCTCACAAAGCTGATACAGCTCGCCCAGCGTGCCCGGCGACATCAGCGTGCCGGTGGGATTTGAGGGCGACGCCACCAGCAGCGCCCCAGTCCGCTCATCGAGGGCCTTGGCGACCTGCGGTGCGGTCAACTGAAAACCGTCCGTTGGCGCCGCCGGCAGCAACTGGGTGTCACATCCCAAAATGCGAGCAATCTGCCGATTGCAGGGGTAGCTCGGATCCGCCGTCATCAGCGCTTGCCCAGGATCCATGGTCGCCGCCATCGCCAGCGTCAACGCCCCGCTGGCACCAGCCGTGGCGATGATGCGCGCCGGGTCTACCGCGACACCCATGGTGCGCTGATAATGGCCGGCAATGGCCTCCCGCAGCGCCGGCATGCCAGCCGCTTCTGTGTATTGGGCGCGGCCGGCGGCAATGTGAGCCTGACAAGCCTCGGCCACCGGTGCCGCGATCGGAAACTTAGGCTCCCCCACCTCCAAATGAATCACGTCATCGCCCGCACGGTCCTTTTCGTTGGCGCGGGCTATAATTTCCATGACCTCGAAGGGGGCCACTGCGCGGGCCCGCTGCGAAAGGCCCATTGCCGCAACGTCGATGTTGGTCGTAGTCTTTGACAAATCTGCTACTCGATGGTTGAAAAGTAATCGCCGCGTCACTATACAGTACGCCTCCTTGGCGAGACCAAAAACCAGCGCCAAGAGGTTAAGGAGCACGATCATGAGCCGTGAGGCCACTAAAGACGATTCACTGTTGGGCGGGTTCACCCCTTACCAGCAGGGCAAAGACGAAGACTACATGAGCCCAGACATGCTGGCGCACTTCACCAGCATCCTGAACGACTGGAAGTCCCAGCTCATGCAGGAAGTCGATCGCACCAAAACGCACCTCTCCGAAGACGCGTCGAACTTTGCCGACCCGAGTGATCGTGCGACGCAGGAAGAAGAGTTCAGCCTGGAGCTACGCACACGCGATCGCGAGCGCAAGCTGATCAAAAAGATCGAAAAAACCATCCAGCTAATCGATGACGGTGACTATGGCTACTGCGAAGCCTGCGGCATCGAAATCGGCGTGCGCCGTCTTGAAGCGCGGCCCACGGCCTCGTTGTGCATTGACTGCAAAACCTTGGCTGAAATCAAGGAAAAGCAAGTCGGCAACTAAATGTCAGGAGGCCGGTTTGCACCCTCGCCGACCGGCCCCTTGCATGCGGGGTCGTTGCTAACCGCGACGGCCGCCTGGTTTCACGCGCGCAAAACCGGACAACCATTTGTCCTGCGCATCGACGACATCGACCCATTGCGTGACGATGCCGCCGCCAAATCTAGCTTCCCGCACGTGCTATCCGCCCATGGCCTGACCTGGGACGGCGACATCATCTATCAGTCCCAGCGCTACGCCCTCTACCGTGAAGCACTCGCGCAGTTGCCTCATTTCGCCTGCGCGTGCTCGCGCAAACAGATCAGCCTGCGCGGCGGTGTTCATG
>CAKZQE010000279.1 GCA_937139465.1 uncultured Gammaproteobacteria bacterium | reverse complement strand
CACATGGTGGACAACCATGAGGGGCTGTACACCCGCCCAGGCCGCATCGACAACCGGCCACGTTTGAACGGTCAGGTCAGCGCATGCGTTCAAGTCCTTGATTTGGCGTGGTTTCCGGAGGAGGAGTCCGACGTGGCAGCCTTCCTCAATGAAACCTACTATCGCTTCGACACGCCCTAGCGAGTACGCCCTCAAGGGTGCGCGCTTACGTACACATCAGCGCGGGCCTTGGTAACCTTCGCCACCGCCCTTCCCTCGGAACCCGACTGACATGCGACTGCTAAACCTCGGCTCGATCAATGTTGACTGCGCCTACCACTGTGACCATATCCCGACCCCAGGCGAGACCGTTCTTACCACCTCGCTCAAGCGCGGCCTCGGTGGCAAAGGCGCTAATCAGTCCGTCGCCGCGGCCCGCGCAGGCGCGCAGGTCCTTCACTTCGGCGCAGTCGGCGATGACGGTGACGCCATGCTGGCGAGGATGAATGCCTTCGGTGTCGACGTGTCGCAGGTCCTTCGGGTCAAGGCGCCCACCGGGCATGCGGTCATTTTTGTCGACACCAGTGGCGAGAACGCGATCGGCGTGCACCCGGGGGCGAACCACGCCATTGACGCGGACTATGCCGAGCGACTGCTTGACGCCGCAGAGCCAAACGACTGGGTTTTGATTCAGAACGAGACCAGCGGTATCGATGCACTGGCACTCGGCTGCAGCGCGCGCGGCCTGGCGCTAGCCTACGCCGCCGCCCCCTTTGATTTGGCCGCGGTCACAGCGGTGCTCCCGCACGCAAGCTTACTGGCCTTGAACGAAATCGAGTGCGCCCAGCTATGCGCCGCGCTGAAGCTGACTGAAGACGACCTGCCGGTTGACTATTTGTTGGTGACCCTGGGCAGTCGCGGTGCCCGTTTGCGCACCCCCGAGGGCACCCGGTCGGTGCCCGCGTTCGCGGTCGAACCGATAGACACCACCTGCGCCGGGGATACCTTTTTGGGGTACTTCATGGCGGGTCTGACCCAGGGCCTGGATTACGACACGGCATTGCAGCGGGCCAGCGCGGCGTCTGCCATCGCGGTCACCCGCCCCGGTGCCAGCGCCAGCATCCCGTCAGCCGAGGACGTCAACGCATTTTTATTGGAACGGTGCTGATGCCGCCGGAACTGGCCACGTTTTTGGTCACCATCACGGCGCTGACGCTGTTGCCCGGCGCCGACACCCTCATGGTGGTGCGTAACACCCTGCGCGGAGGCCCCAAGGATGGCACCCTCACCAGTCTCGGGGTTTGCTGCGGCTTGTTCGTTCACGCCACGCTATCGGCCGTCGGACTGTCGGTTTTGGTGATGACAAGCCCCTGGTTGTATGGGGCGCTGCAATGGGCCGGTGCGGCTTATCTAATCTGGCTTGGCGTCAGCAACCTGCGCTGTGCCTTCGTAGGTTATCGCAGCCAGCAGGTCACCGCGAGCCGCCCCGTCGCCAACCTGGGTCAGGCCTGGCGCGAGGGGTTCATGTCCAACGTGTTAAACCCAAAAACCATCGCCTTCTATATGGCCTTGCTGCCGCAATTTGTCGATCCGGAGCAGGCCTTGGTGCAGTCCCTGTTGCTGGCCAGCATCCACTTCGTAATCGCCCTGCTGTGGCAGGGCCTGGTCACGCTAGGTGTGGGTCGAGCGCGTGTGTGGCTGACTCACCCCCGCGTGCGGGCGGGGTTGGATGCCAGCGTCGGATCACTGCTGGTGGTGCTCGGTGGCGCGCTCGGATTCAGCAGGGCCTGAGCCTTAACCGGGCGCAGGCTCGAGGCGCCGAACCCGATCAGGGCGCATCCGATCAACACCACCATAAACCCAGCCATCAAACCCCACTCATGGGCCACGAACCCGATCACCGGTGGCCCCATCAACAACCCACCGTATCCGAGCGTCGCGACCCCCGCGAGCCCCTGACCCGGCGTCAGCCGGTCATCGTTGGCGGCGCGAATGCACCCCAGCGGAAAGATGGGCGCCAGGCCAATACCAATCAATGCAAAGCCAACCAAAGCGCCTGCGAAACCTATTGGTAAAAACGCCGGCATGACCACCAGCAACGCACCCAAGGTCGCAATTGCACTGCAAACCCTGGCAATGCGCACCGCACCCCAACGCGCCACCCAGCCATCGGCGCACATACGAGTGGCGAACATCATCAGCGAAAACAACGCAAACCCCATGGCGGCTCGGCCCTCATCGGCCTCCATCACATCGCGCAGGTAGATGGCGCTCCAATCCGCAACGGCGCCCTCGCCCATCGCCGCGCATAACATCACGCCACCGACCACCCAGAGCGGACCACTGGGCAGCGCAAAGGCGGGCCCATCCGAATCCGGGGCGACGTGGGCAAAGGCTACCCGAGTGACCAAGAGCACACCGACGGCCATGATGGCGGACACCCAGGCGAAGTGCTCAGCCACTGACATGCCGGCGTTGATGGCGACAAATCCGCTTAGTGCACCGGCGCCCGCGCCCAAGCTAAACAGGCCGTGAAAGGAGGACATCACCGGTTTGCTACGGGTGGCCTCGACCGCCGCGCCCCAGCCGTTCATCGCCACGTCGAGCGACCCAAAGGCCGCGCCACAAATGGCCAATACACAGCCCAACACCCACACATTGGGCGCCCAGGGCAATAGCGGCAACAGCATCACGCAGGCGACCGCTGTGGCCTTCGACACCCGGGCTGATCCCAACCGATCCATCAGCCGACCGGCCAAGGGAAACGCGACAATGGAGCCCGACCCAAAGCACAGCAGCACCGCGCCCAGTTGAGCCTCGTTCAAATCGTAGGCACCTTGAATCGCTGGAATTCGCGACGCCCAAACACCGAACATAAAGCCCGTCATGGCAAACAAATAACCGACCGCGATCAACGGTGAAAAACGTGGCATGCTCTGGCCCCTTAACAGGTGACAAATCCCGATGAGCGATCTGACCAGAACCCCTCACCAGATGCAATGACAGGCTAAGCAGGACCGAGCATGACACTCCCGACACAGATGCACGCCGTTGAATTGATTGGCCATGGCGGGCTGGAACAGCTGGTCTACCGACCTGATCGAGCGCTGCCGACCCTTGGGCACGACCAGGTGCTGATTCAGGTGAGCGCCTGCGGCGTTAACAACACGGACATCAACACACGAATTGGTTGGTACTCCAAAAGCGTAACGGCGGCCACGGACAGCGCCGGCGATGCGCTTGAAAACCCCGATGATGCGACCTGGTCTGGCACGTCCCTGACGTTTCCTCGTATCCAAGGCGCCGATGTTTGCGGGCGCGTTGTGGCGGTTGGTAAGGATGTCGATTCGCGCCGCATCGGACAACGGGTGCTGGCACGCACCATGATGGCCGACCCCAATGGCGTGCCGAACCTGTGCTGGACCATGGGCAGTGAATGCGACGGCGGTTTCGCCCAATTCACGGCGGTCCGCTCCAGCGAAGTCTATGCAGTTAACAGCGAGTGGAGTGATGCGGAGCTGGCGTCGATCCCGTGCGCCTACTCAACCGCGGAGAACATGCTTGAGCGTGCCGGCTTGGGCGCCGAACGGGTGTTAATCACCGGCGCGTCCGGCGGCGTGGGCAGTGCCGCCGTGCAACTGGCGAAACGCCGCGGGGCAACGGTGACGGCGGTCGCAGCCGCTAGTAAACACGACGACCTGTTGGCGCTGGGCGCTGATGCGGTGCTCGACCGAGCCGCCGGCTATGGAACGCTGGCCGCATCATCATTTGATCTGGTAGTCGATGTGGTCGGCGGTAACGACTGGCCGAGGTTACTGGACTGCCTGCGGGTGGCCGGTCGCTACATCACCGCCGGCGCCATCGCCGGCCCCGTGGTCGAGCTGGACCTGCGCACGCTGTACTTAAAAGACCTGACATTGATGGGGGCGACCTTTCAGCCCCCAGCGGTATTTGAAAACCTGATTGGCTACATCGAACGCAATGAGATCAAACCCCTCGTGGCCAAAACCTATCCGCTGGCCGACATCCATCAAGCGCAAACGGACTTTATGGCGAAAGCCTTCACCGGCAAACTCGTGCTGATACCACCGAAGGTCGATCTGAATGTTTAAGTTTTTAGCCGTTAAATCAGTGCCGACCTTGTTTTGGAGCTCGCCGAAGGTATTAACCCTGCGCCCGCGACCGGTGTCACTGCTGTTTTTAATTCTGGGTCTTGGGCTATTCGGACTTGGCGAGGCCATGCTGGTGGCCGCAGGTATCGGCGTCAGCCCGTGGACAGTCTTTGCCCAGGGGCTGATGCTGCAAACCGGATGGAGCTTGGGTACCGCCACGCTGATCATTAGCCTGTGCGTGATCGGTTGCTGGTGGCCGCTGAAACAGGTACCCGGCATTGGCACTATCGCCAACGCCTTCATCATCGCCGCGGTACTGGAATTCGTTTTGCCTTGGCTACCGGTTGCCGACGCCTTTGCCGGTCAACTGGCGTACAGCCTGGCCGGTATCGTCGTCACCGGATTCGGCGGGGCCGTGTATTTAATCGCCAACCTGGGTCCCGGGCCGCGCGATGGGCTGATGACCGGATTGCAACGCCTCACTGGCCGCCCGATCGCGCAGGTACGCAGCGCCTTGGAAATAGCGGTCGTGGTGATCGGCTTTGCCCTCGGCGGCAGCGCGGGGCTGGGCACAGCGTTATTTGCGTTCGGCATCGGCCCGGCGGTCGCCTTGGGGCTGTACCTCTGTCACCAACTGGCACCACAGGAACCAGCAACCCAATGAAGTACTTCGTTCCCCCGCTACAGGCCCTATTGTGGGCATTTATTGCGTTCACGGCAGCCCAGCTGACGCCGGGACTCGCCATGGGCTTGTCCTTTGGCTCCGCCCTGACGATGGCGCTGGTTGCCCTGGGCCTATCGCTGGACGTTATTGCGCTGACGTTCTTTTTCAAACGCAAGACCAGCATCAACCCGATCAGTCTGGCGGGCACCGCGACGCTGGTCACCGACGGGCCCTACCGCTATTCCCGCAACCCCATGTACCTGGGCATGTTGTGTTACTTGCTGGCGCTGATGTACTGGCTCGGCAATCCCATCGCCGCCATTGCGCCGCTGGGGTTTGTGATGCTGATGAACCGGACCCAAATCGCCCGCGAAGAAGCCATGCTTAGGGCGACGTTTGGCCAGGAATACAGTCAGTACTGCAGCCGCGTTCGGCGCTGGGTATAGTCGCATATGACGCTTAACTAGCCGCAAATTTACTCGACGAGCCAACGGCTGGCTGTCAATTTAGTCCGCATCAAAACGCGGAGTAACAAGCATGAGCGACACCCTGAGCCGAGTCCGAGCACGCAAAGCGCGACATGGGCTGGAACGTGAGTTTTACCTGGACGAAGGCATTTACCAGGACGACCTTACGCACATCTGGTACCCCAACTGGATCTTTGCCGGCCACACCTTCGAGATGCCCAAGTCGGGAAATTTCATCACGTTGCAGATCGGTGATTACCCTTTGGTCATCGTCAACGATCAGGGCACCTACCGCGCTTTTCACAACACCTGCCGGCATCGCGGCTCAATGATCTGCCAGGAACGACAGGGCAAGGTTGCCAAACTGGTCTGCCCATACCACCGCTGGACCTACGACTTTTCTGGTCAGCTTCTGTATGCCGCTGACATGGGCGACTCATTTATCGCCTCCGAATACCAGCTCGCGACGGCGCACATCGGCATTGTCGAATCGCACATTTTCGTCTGCGTGGCGGACCTTGCACCGGACTTTGACAGGTTCAAAACGGCCGTCACGCCATACCTGCAACCCCATCGTCTGGCTGGCGCAAAGGTGGCTCACCAAACCGAAACACTCGAACAAGGCAATTGGAAGCTGGTCCTCGAAAACAACCG
>CAKZQE010000278.1 GCA_937139465.1 uncultured Gammaproteobacteria bacterium | reverse complement strand
TGGAGACCCCCTTCGGATGGCCCGCTGAGCTATGGCAGCGCTGTATGGATTCGCTGCAGCAGTGCGAAATTAATCGGTACCCGGACGCGTCTGGGTCGGCGTTGATCGAGGCCATCCGAGCCCACGATGACCTGGATGCATCCTGGGGCGTGATGCTGGGTAATGGCAGTGACGAAATTATCCAGCCGCTGATTCAAGCTATTTGTGACGGGTCGCGCCCGGTGATGGCGCCGGCACCGAGCTTTGTTATGTTCGACGTGATCGCAAGCCAATGTCGCGTGCCTTTTGTTGGGGTCGATTTGGGCGCTGACTTCCGCTTGGATGCGGATGCGTTGGTGGCCGCTATGGCCCGCGAAAACCCTGCGCTGCTGTTTTTGGCCCAGCCGAACAACCCAACCGGGAACCTGTATGACGAGGGCGACCTGCGCCGTGTCATCGAAGCTTGCCCTGGGTTGGTCGTGCTTGACGAAGCTTACGGCCCATTCTCGTCGCGCAACCATCAAGCTTGGATCGATGAGTACCCGAATGTGGTGCTGATGCGGACGTTTTCGAAGCTGGGGCTGGCCGGCCTGCGCTGCGGTTATCTGGTCGGTGCCAAGGCTTGGATTGAGCAGGTTAACAAGGTGCGATTGCCCTATAACCTGGGCGTGCTAAATCAGGCCGTGGCGCGCTTTGCCCTGACCGAAGGGCAACCTGTGCTGGCCGCCCAAAGCGCCGAGTTGGTCGCCCAACGCAGTGTGTTGTTTGACGCATTGGTGGCTCGCGGCCTAAAGGTGTACCCCAGCGAAGCGAATTTCTTGTTATTCGAAGTGGACGAGCCGTCCCAGGTATTTGCATCGATTGCCCAGCAAGGCGTGCTGATCAAGGATTTGAGCCATGGCCACCCCATGCTGCAACGCTGCCTGCGGGTGTCGATTGGCACCGAGACCGAAAATGCGGCCTTTTTGACGGCGCTTGATCGGGCGTTAGCCTGATCCGGCGTTGGACGCCACTGCCTGACCCGCGTGCAGCACCATGGCGCTACTGCGCCTGCGGCCGCACCCCAATTTCAACGTCCAGATCCAGCTGAGCGCCGTCGCGGATTACGCTCAGCATGGTTTTTTGCCCTGGCGCCATATCGGTGATCTGCAGCATGGCGTTGCGCCCATTGACCACAGTCTGGCCATCGATCGCGACCAGAACATCCCCCGGTAGCATGCCAGCGAGGTCCGCTGGGCTGTCGCGGTAAACCGTCGTAATTATCAGTCCGTCCGGTACCGACAGGGTGTCGCTCATATCGCCGCTCAGTGGCGCGCCTTCAATGCCCAAGAAACCGCGGATCACGCGCCCAAACGTCAATATTTGCTGCATCACGTCCAGTGCCAAGCTGGTGGGAATGGCAAACCCAATGCCTTGGGAGCCACCACCGCGGCTGAAAATAGCGCTGTTGATGCCGATCAGCTCGCCATAAATATTGGTTAGTGCGCCGCCGGAGTTGCCGGGGTTAATGGCCGCGTCCGTTTGAATAAAGTCTTCGAAGGTGGCTAGCCCTGCGATGCGCCCGGTGGCACTCAGAATGCCTTTGGTGACGGACTGGCCCACACCAAAGGGGTTGCCGATGGCCAGTACGCTGTCGCCAATTTGTGAGGGTGTCTGGGCAATCGGCATGACCGGTAGGTTTGGCATCTCGACTTGCAGTACCGCCAAGTCCGATTCCGGGTCGCTCCCGACGCGACGCGCAATCGCCCGCCGTCCATCGCGCAGTTCGACCAAAATAACCGGAGCGTCGGCGACAACGTGGTGGTTGGTCAGAATGTGACCCTGAGTCGAGACAATAACGCCGCTGCCCAGGGGCGCGGTCGAGCGATCCTGGCGCAGGTTGTTGTTCAGGTACTGACGCAGCGTGGGGTCACTCAGCAGCGGGTGATCCGAGGCCAGGCTTTGGGTTGAGGTATGGATGTTGACCACCGCAGGCGCCGCCCGTGCGACGGCTTCACGGTAACTGCCAGGGGGCGGCGTTGACATGCTGCGCTCAGCACTGGGCAGGACGTTGATCGATAGTTGGGGCGTGGCACTGCGGCCTTGCCACCATAGCAGGCCCATGGCAAAGGCCAGGCCCGCACAGACGGGCAGGGCGAGGGCGCTTAGCTGTTCACGTAGTTGGCTCATGGGCGTATCTTACGCACAAATCTTGAGGAAGCCGACGTTATGACTCCCGTGCAACTTGAACGCCAGATCAACCAGTGGCTGCAACCGGCTAACTTCCGCGACTATGCGCCTAACGGCTTGCAACTGGATGCCGACCGTCCGATTCAGCACCTTGTTACTGGGGTAACGGCTAACCAGGCCTTGATTGATGCTGCCATTGACGCCGGCGCCGACGCGCTGTTGGTCCACCATGGGTGGTTTTGGAAAGGTGAGTCCCTGCCAATTACGGGGATCAAAGGGCGTCGTGTGCGGGCCTTGCTCGGTGCCGGGATCAGTCTGTTCGGCTACCACCTGCCGCTGGATGCCCACCCGGAACTGGGTAACAACGCAGAGCTGGCCCGCCTAATGGGCTGGCAATCCGAGCGCGGGTTGAATGATGACAACATTGGCGATGTTGGATCCTGCGCGCCCACCTCCGGTGCGTCGATGGCATCGGCATTGGAATCGGTGTTGGGGCAGGCGCCAATCTGGATCGATGGCGGCGGTTTGATTCGGCGCTTGGCCTGGTGCACCGGGGCCGCGCAGTCGTATTTCCAAGCCGCGATTGA
Organism: uncultured Gammaproteobacteria bacterium; assembly: GCA_937139465.1. Classification (GTDB taxonomy): domain Bacteria; phylum Pseudomonadota; class Gammaproteobacteria; order Pseudomonadales; family Litorivicinaceae; genus Litorivicinus. The sequence continues at coordinate 1,411 of CAKZQE010000278.1, read as the reverse complement.
TCAAGGGGTGGATGCTTTTGTCACCGGTGAAATCTCCGAACCCATGGTGCATCTGGCGCGGGAAGCCGGGGTTCATTATTTTGCCGCGGGTCACCACGCCACCGAGCGTTACGGTGTGCAGGCCCTGGGCCGGCGATTGGCCGCAGACTGTGGGCTGACACATCAGTTTATCGATGTTGCCAGCCCGGTCTGACTCAGGGGCTGGTGGCCTGCCCTGAACCGCGCTCGCTGGCTTCGTTCAGCGTGCCGGGCTTTTCTGAATAGTCGCGAGGCTGCGCAGTCGCCTGGTCAGCGATGAGGTTCTCCGATGCCGGGGCAGGGATCAGCGCTTGTATCTTGCTGTCCGGATCAATGTCCTGGTCGTCCATCAGCGTGCGCTGCCCTTCGGCCAGGTGTTCATGCACCGCGCGATATTGGCTCGACAATTGATTGACCAGGCGGGCGGTCTCGTTGAAGTGATCGCTGATTTGGTGCTGAAGGGCCGTGTGGCGCTGGTCGGCGTCGGCCATACGGGCTTCCAAATCGGCTCGTGCTTTCAGGTCCGGGCGCGTGTTGCGGCCCCAGGTAAAGCCGATGCCGCAGCCGACTAAACCGATGGCGATCAGGTAGAACCAGTAAGCGGTGGTCATAGACAGGGTTTCCTCTTTTCGTCGGGGCCGAGTGTATCAAGCCTTGGGGGGCGGTGGGGTAGCGTTTACACTGCCATCTTTGTCAACGCCCGTTAAGGTCCGTTATGTCTCGCCCCCAAGAACATCCCTTGCGAATTGAACACTTAGAAGCGGTGTTGACCGCGTTTCCGGTACCGGTGGACGGCCCGGATGCCAGCATTGCTGACGTTGCTGTGGTCTGTCATCCGCATCCGCTGCACGAGGGCACCATGAACAATAAGGTGGTCACGACCTTGGTTCGCATGGCTCGTGACCTTGGCATGCCGGCACTTCGCTTTAATTTTCGCGGGGTGGGTGAAAGTGGCCTTGGCTGGGATGACGGCCGCGGTGAAATTGAGGACGCCCAGCTTGCGATTGCTGAAATGCGACGGCGCTATCCTGGGGCTCGCGTCTGGTTAATGGGCTTTTCCTTCGGAAGCTATGTGGCGGCGCAGGCATCGCTTCGCGAAACGCTTGCGGGTTTAGTGTTGATCGCCCCGGCCACCAGCCGTTTCGACATGGCCTCGGTGCAGGTCGCGGTGCCGACCTTTGTGGCATTTAACCGCGATGACGATACGGTCGAACCGACGTCCATGCAGGCGTGGGTCGACGCACAGACCTACCCGCTTACTTGTGCCATCGAAAACGAGGGTGGTCACTTCTACCACGGGCGCCTGGGGCCTTTGAAACGGGCGGTTCAGGCGTGGATCGAGTCGGTGCGGACATGAATCCGCTGGCCACATACCAGCGTATGCTGGACGCTG
>CAKZQE010000277.1 GCA_937139465.1 uncultured Gammaproteobacteria bacterium | reverse complement strand
GTATAGCGACTGCGCACGCAAACTGGAACCGCTTTATCCGGTCTTTTCGACCTCCTGGACCACACCGTCCACATCACTGCCGATTGCACTGACATAGCGCGGGTCTTCGACGCGCATAACCGACACGTCGCGCGGCGCTTCAATCCCTAATTTTACCTGTTTGTTGTTGATCTCCAACACATGGACAACAACCTCATCGCCAACACGCAACGCCTGTTGGGATTTTCTAGATAGCACTAACATTAGTCATCCTTGACTCAGTGAGTCGTGGTGCTGACGCGACACCGGGCCGGCGCGCAACACCACGACAGATGCGACTAAACCGTCGCTAAATCAAACGCAGCATGCAACGCCCGCGTCGCCAATTCCAGATACTTCTCTTCGATCACGACCGAAATTTTGATTTCCGATGTCGAGATCATTTGAATATTGATACTCTCGCTGGCCAATGTCTTGAACATGGTGCTGGCAACACCGGCGTGTGAGCGCATGCCAACCCCAACCACCGACACCTTGCAGATGTCTTTGTCGCCGCGCAGCTCGCGTGCTTTCAGATCATCACGCACCACGGCCAGCAACTCCATCGCCCGCTCGTAATCGTTTTTGTGCACCGTGAAGGTAAAGTCAGTCGTGTTGTTCTCGCCGATGTTCTGAACAACCATGTCGACTTCGATGTTGGCGTCACCGACGGGCGCCAAAATCGCCGCGGCCACGCCGGGCACATCCGGCACACCCAGCAAGGTCACCTTGGCTTCGTCTCGGTTAAATGCGATTCCAGAAATAACAGGGCTTTCCATGGGCTTGTGGTCCTCTACCGTAATCAATGTGCCGGGGCCGTCTTCAAACGCGTGAAGCACCCGCAGCGGAACTTTGTATTTGCCTGCAAACTCGACGCTACGAATCTGCAGTACCTTCGAGCCCAATGACGCGAGCTCAAGCATTTCCTCGAACGTGATCGAATCCATCCGCCGCGCACTGTCCACCACGCGCGGATCGGTCGTGTAAACGCCGTCAACGTCGGTGTAGATCTGGCATTCATCGGCTTTCAGCGCCGCCGCAATGGCCACGGCTGTGGTGTCCGAACCACCGCGACCCAGGGTGCTGATGCGGTTACTTGGGGTAATCCCCTGGAAACCGGCGACCACCGCGACTTGACCGGCGTCCAGCGCCGTCCGGATTGGGGTCTCGTCGATACGCTTAATCCGTGCCTTGGCGTGGGATTCGTCCGTGTGCATGCCCAGCTGCCAGCCGGTGAAGCTACGGGCCTCGCAGCCGCGCTCTTTCAGCGCCATGCTGAGCAATGACATAGTGACCTGCTCGCCGGTGCTGACAATGGCGTCGTATTCGGCCTTGTCCGGGCGCGTCTGCATTTCCTCGGCCAGGGCAATGAGGCGATTGGTTTCGCCGCTCATGGCACTGACCACCACCACGATTTGATGGCCCGCGTTGCGGAACTTTTGAACCTTGTCGGCAATGGCCTTGATCTTATCGACCGTGCCGACCGAGGTGCCGCCAAACTTCTGAACAATTAGTGCCAAACTCGATTTCCTCTTCGTCCTTTAACCCTGGGCCTTAACCCAATCCACCACGCCAGCCAAGGCCGCATCCAACCCGCTCGGATCGGTACCGCCAGCCATCGCCATGTCCGGGCGTCCACCGCCCTTACCGCCGACCTGGGCTGCGACCTGGCCGACCAAATCGCCCGCTTTGTAAGTGGCGCTCTCGGCCTTGGTCACGCCCG
>CAKZQE010000276.1 GCA_937139465.1 uncultured Gammaproteobacteria bacterium | reverse complement strand
GCGTGCTGCTGTTTGCCCTGATCGCGCCGTCGATTTTGGGTGCCATTGGTGTTGCGCTGGGCACCCTGCTGGGACTGCCAGCCGGGTCGGTGGTGATTTTGGCGGCGATGGTGGCCAGTGCGTCCTACATTGCCGCGCCGGCGGCGATTCGAGTCGCTATACCCGATGCCAATATTGGGCTGGCGATGTTGCTATCGCTGGGGCTGACCTTCCCGTTCAACGTGATCGTCGGCATCCCCTTCTATCATTGGATGGCTAGCTAAAAGAGGCTACCCGAGTCCGCTAAGTAGCCCTCGGTGACCGGGCCCAGATCCATTAGGCTGGGCCTGGGTTGCCGTTTGCCGTCGTCCAGCCAACCTACCCAGGGGTCCAGCCACTGGCCAGGTTGAACCCGAAGCAGCCCACTGTTGTGCCCGCCTGGTGCCCGGGCATGAAGCGCGGCCTTGGCGAAGGTCAGCTGTTGCGGCCGCACCAGGTGATCGTCATCAAAGCTCTGCACCCAAATGGGGACCGCCAGTTCGCCCAGACCCATCGACATCGCGCCTTCGCCATACACCACGTCCATGATCCACGACCACACCGCCGGCGATACGTCCAGGCCATCAAGCAACCACTGCGTCAAGGCTTTGGGGCGGTTCGCGCTGAACAGGCCTTTCCATGACTCGGGTTTCAACGCCATAAAGCCTGCGCTCAATACCGCCGAGGGCACCAGACCCCGAGCTTGCGCCATAAACTGCGTGTGCGCGCGCTGCGCCGGCGTCAGAATGGCGTCCAGATCCCCGGCCTGCCCGTCCATCGGGGCGGCAATCAATGACAGACTGCGCACGCCACCTGAGCGCTTTGTCGCCATCGCCGCCAACACACCGCCAAGGCAATACCCAGCCAGGTGTGGCGGTTCTGGCAAGGTCGCGATGGCTTGGCAGATCGTGTCAGCCAAGTCCTCAGGCGTTGGCTGATGGTCAGTGGACGCGGAGCGCCAAACGACGACGTACACATCCAGGCCCATGTCCAACTGTCGCGCGATCACGCTACGGCTCTCGCATAGGTCCAAAATAACGTGTTTGTTGATGGGCGCTGGGACCCAGACGAGCGCGGGGCCGACCTGATCGCTGCTAGGCGACGGTGCGGCGTAATGAACGAGCTCCGCAATCTCGTTACGCCATACGATCCGCCCCGGGGTGACGCCAATGTCGTCGCCATAGGCGGGCTTGCCAGGCAGGTCGAGCTCGGCCGGTGCCTGCAGCAGTCCCTGCCAGGCCTCGGCGTTACGCCCCTGAATACGCAGGCGCGCCTGCAAATCCGGCGCCAGCCCAAGGTTGGCCCAGGCGTCCTGGTTCATGGCTGCGGCGCTCATCGTCCGCCCCCCAGAATGGGCAATTGCGTTTTGAAGGGCCTGCATATCCTGCTGCCACTGATCCAGTGACAACCATTGCGACCAAAAAGTAGGCAAAGCGTTGGTATCCATGACCACAGAATGCACCACAAAAGCGCAGGTGGCGACGGTGAGGGGCTATGCTTGGGCGGCCTGTTTAGTGATACTGCGCTGACAACAACAAGGAGTCTGCGATGCGGGTCATCAAGAAATACCCCAACCGTCGGTTATACGACACGTCAAAAAGCACCTACATCACCTTGGATGACGTCAAAGCGCTGGTGTTAAACCACGACCGTTTTAAAGTCATGGACTCGAAAACCGAAGACGACCTGACCCGTTCAATCCTGCTGCAAATCATCATGGAGCAGGAAGGCGACGACGGCGGCAGCGTTATGACCAACGAAGTGCTCGGCAGCCTTATTCGTTTCTACGGGCAGCCCATGCGCGGCGAGATGTCCAAATACTTGGAGTCCAGCGTCCGTGTGTTCTTGGATCAGCAAGACACCATCAAAGATCAAATGAAAAATCTGGTGGACGTCTCTCCGATGGGCATGATGACCAAGATGGCTGAGCAGAACATGAGCCTGTGGCTCGGATTGGGCAAAGCGCAGAAAAAAGACGACGAGTAGTACCTGCAGTCAAACTTTTTTGCGCAGCGCACAAAAAAGCCCTTGACGCACTGCAACAAAACCCTATACTTCCAATCAAGTTGTGCAATGCACAACACGACGACACTAATTGGGAGACGACCATGTATCAGAAAATGATGGAAACCATGAGCAAAAACGTTGAGTCCATGTTCGACACTGCTAAGTTTGAAGAAGCAATGAAGCCCATGACTCAAATCGTTGAGCTCAACAAAAAAACTCTGGAAACGCTGGCTACTAAGCAAGCTGACCTGGTTAAAGAACTGTTCGACGGCAGCGTAGCGCAAGCCAAAGAACTGACTGCAACCACTGACCTGTCTAGCGCATTGGCTAGCCAGAAGACTTACCTGGAAGGCGTTCAAGAGAAGCTGGTTTCAGCTGCTCGTGACACTCAGGACGTGCTGACCGTCGCTCGCGACGAAGCTGCTGAGCAAGTCAAGACTGCCGTTGAAGGCGCTGCTAAGTTCCACTAAGCGCTGATTGCCCGGGCACTCCGGGTATTCGAAGAAAGCCAGAGCCTGTCTCTGGCTTTTTTTTGCCCTCAAAAAAGGCCATGCTGGACGGCACAACACATAATGAGAACCTGCCATGTCCTTCACCGCTTTTCGCATCCACGACGACGAACCCCGCAATCGTATTGAATCCATCGAACCCGCCGACCTGCGCGCGGGCGACACCCTGGTCAAAGTCACCTACAGCGGCCTGAACTATAAAGACGCCCTCGCCGTTACCAATACCGGCAAGATCATACGGGACTTCCCCATGGTGCCCGGAATCGACTACGCCGGAACCGTGGTTGAGTCGGCACACTTTGCGCCAGGCACCGATGTATTGCTGACCGGTTGGGGCGTGGGCGAACGTCATGATGGCGGACTCGCGGAAATGGCCAGCGCGAAGGCCAAATGGTTATTGGCATTGCCCCCTGGGCTGACCGCCCGTCACGCGATGGCGCTGGGCACTGCGGGCTTGACGGCAATGCTCGCTGTTATGGCCATCGAGGAAGGCGGCGTTACGCCCGAGTCTGGCCCCATCGCTGTGACCGGTGCAGGTGGCGGTGTCGGCGGAATCGCGGTGAAAGTCTTGGCCGGATTAGGCTACGACGTGCATGCCGTCAGTGGCCGCCCCGAGCAAGCCGACCGCCTCAAAGCCCTGGGCGCCAGCACCGTGGTCGACCGCAGCGAGCTTGCCCGTGATGCTAAGCCACTCGAAGCTGGCATCTGGGCCGGCGCTGTCGATGCCGTGGGTGGTCAAATGCTGTCGACGCTCCTGGCGACCTGTAAACCCGGCGCTGTGGTAACCGCCATGGGCAACGCCGGTGGGATTGGGCTAAAGACCACGGTTTTCCCGTTCATCCTGCGCGGCGTGCGCCTGCAAGGGATCGACAGCGTGTTTGCACCGCTGGATAAACGCGCCGATGCCTGGGCACGGTTGGCTGAGGCAGTCCCGGAAAGTGCGCTGGAAGGCAGCATCGAAGAGATCGACCTGCATGGCGTTGAGGACGCGTGCCAGCGACTGATCGCTGGCAGCGTTGCCGGTCGCGTCTTGGTGAATGTTGGCGGCTAAGCGAACGCCTGATCGGTGCGGGCGGCCAAAATGAAATCCGTTTTGTGCAGCCCACCGATTTCGTGACTCCACCACTCGACCGTTACCCGGCCCCACTCGGTCAAAATGGATGGGTGGTGTCCAACGGACTCCGCAAGCTCGCCAACCCGATTGGTGAACGACAGCGCATCTGCGAAGTTTTTGAATCGATAGACGCGCTTAAGGTGGGGAATTGCGTCGATCACCACCAACTGCCAGCTAGAGATTTCCGGCAACAACTCGTGGATTTCCTGATCGTCTAGCTTAGTGGCCGTGGGTGAACAGGCTTCGCATTCTTGATTGGCTAGTGGCTCCATGTCGCCTCCGTATTATTTTTCAAACCTAATTATCTAGGAATTGTTATGACAAAGCACATCGCTGAACTCAATATCGCACGCGTCCGTGCTGATATGGACAGCCCGATCATGCGCGGTTTCGTTGAGGGCATCGAACCGGTTAACGCCAAGGCGGAAGCCAGCGATGGCTTTATTTGGCGCTACATCGACGGCACCGCTGATGACGCCAACTACGAACCGACGCCCTGGGACGATGACATTATCGTCAACCTGTCGGTCTGGCGTGACTTTGAGTCGCTGAAAGGCTTCATCTATGGCGAGCTGCATGCCTACTACATGAAAGGCCGGCGCGAGTGGTTTCACAAAATGGACACCCCGCACACCTGCTTGTGGTGGGTCGATGCCGGCCATGTGCCTAGCCTGGAGGAGGCCAAAGCCAAACTGGATCAATACACCGCCGAAGGGGCGAGCGCCGACGTGTTTGGCTTTGCGGAGATGAATCGCCGCGGTTAGCGAGCTGGCGTGCAAGGGGCAAGCGACAGGAGCGCACTCCGAGTGCGTGACTGCCGTGCGCCACTACGTGCGTCACGACGCACAACGCCGAGTGGCGCCGCTAATTCAGTCGATTTGGGCGGCGTGGATCTTGGCAGCCCACTCCTGCGGCCCCGTCTGGTGCACGCTGGTGCCGTTGACATCGACGGCCACCGAGACGGGCATGTCTTCGACGACGTATTCACGGATAGCTTCCATGCCGAGGTCTTCGAAGGCTACGATTTTAGAGCTCTTGATGGCCTTGGACACGAGATAGGCTGCGCCACCGACCGCCATTAGGTAGGTTGCCTTGTGCTTTTTGATGGCTTCGATGGCCACTGCGCCGCGTTCTGCCTTGCCGATCATGCCCATCAACCCGGTTTTCTCGAGCACGGTGTCGGTGAACTTATCCATGCGAGTTGCGGTCGTCGGTCCAGCCGGCCCCACCACCTCGTCACGCACCGCATCAACGGGGCCAACGTAGTAGATGAATTTGCCCTTCAGATCGACGCCTTCGGGCAAGGATTCGCCGCGGTCAAACATTTCAACCATGCGCTTGTGCGCCGCATCGCGGCCGGTCAGCATCGTGCCACTGAGCAACAAGGTTTCACCCGGCTTCCAGTCTTCCATTTCAGCCTGCGTCAGCGTGTTTAGGTTTACGCGGCGCGCTGTCGGACCCGCATCCCAGGTAATTTCCGGCCAGTCATCGAGGCTCGGAGGTGTTTGAAACGCGGGGCCTTCGCCGGTCAATTCGAAGTGCGCATGGCGTGTCGCCGCACAGTTGGGGATCATGGCGACCGGCAACGAGGCCGCGTGTGTCGGGTAGTCTTTGATTTTGACGTCCAGCACGGTGGTCAGGCCACCCAAGCCTTGCGCGCCGATGCCCAGCTGGTTGACCTTCTCGAACAGCTCCAAGCGCAGCTCTTCGGCACGGTTTTGAGGTCCCCGCGCAATCAGGTCCTGAATGTCGATCGGGTCCATTAAGGATTCTTTTGCCAGCACCGCGGCTTTTTCTGCGGTGCCGCCAATGCCTATACCCAGCATGCCCGGCGGGCACCAACCGGCCCCCATGGTGGGAACGGTTTTGAGGACCCAATCGACGATGCTGTCCGACGGGTTGAGCATGACCATTTTCGATTTGTTTTCAGACCCGCCGCCCTTCGCTGCAACCGTGATGTCTACGGTGTCGCCGGGCACGACGCTGTAGTGGATAACGGCCGGCGTGTTGTCTTTGGTGTTTTGACGCTTGCCCGCAGGATCCGCGAGGATTGACGCGCGCAGCACGTTGTCCGGATGCGTGTAGGCACGGCGTACGCCTTCGTTAATCATGTCGTCCAACGACATGGTGGCGTCCCAGGTCACATTCATGCCCAATTTCACGAAGACAGTGACGATGCCGGTATCCTGGCAGATCGGGCGCTTGCCCATTGCACACATACGCGAGTTAATCAGGATCTGCGCCATGGCATCCTTCGCCGCCTGCGACTCTTCGCGCTCGTAGGCCGCGTGAACGCCTTGGATGAAGTCCTTAGGGTGGTAGTAACTGATGAATTGGAGCGCGTCGGCCACGCTATCAATCAGGTCGTCCTGGCGAATCACGGTCATGCTGCAAACCCTTCTATTGCGGAGGTGAATCGATAAATTTTGCCGCCATAGGATACCCCAACTGGTTTGCAGTTTTACGCCACTCGGCCCCCTCCTTTGGACGCAGTGCTTGTCTGCGGCGAGGGAAAAGGGGACAATTTGGTTAACGGTTGCGTCAACCCATAAATTTTTCGCGGCCCAACACAACAATAATGTCCAAGGGGATTCAACATGCGGAAACGTATTCTTGCGGTTGCGATAGCAGCGGCGACCATGGCTGGCGGCGCTCAAGCGGCTGGTTTCTATCTTAAAGAGCAATCAGTCGTTGGCCAAGGCCGCGCGTTTGCGGGTTCTGCCGCCGGTACTGATGGCGCATCAGCTGCATACTTTAACCCCGCCGGGATCGTGGGTTTGGAGCGTCAGGTTGAGGTGGGTGTTCATGTTATTTCGCCGGATGTGACGGTCACAAATGACGGCTCAACAAACGCATTGGCTGCAACCAAGAACCAGCTGGAGCCCTACAGCGCAAAACCCGTACCCAATGCGCATTTGGTATTACCGATTGACTCCGAAACAGCGTTTTCATTGGCGGTTGGAGCTCCATACGGTTTCTCAAACGACTACGGGGCAGATTCTTTTACACGAGCGGACAATACCAAGGTCGATTTGTCAGTTATTGAATTAACAAGTTCGCTCGCCAAGAAGTTTTCGGATACGAGCTCCATCAGCTTTAGCCTGATCTATCAAACTCGTGATGTTGAACAAACAATCGAAACAGTGTTTGGGTCGACTACTCAAGCAGCACAGGGTAACGAGATTGCCTTCGGGATTGGATACCAAACGTCACTGTCGGATCGCACGACACTCGGCGCTAGCTACAAGTCACAAAGTACGATTGGTATTAGCGGCACACTTAACGGCGGTGCGTATGACAATGCGGGAATGAGCGCCGACTTCGACCTGCCCTCCATTTTTGCAATTGGTGTTGCTCACGCAATTTCAGACTCAACAAAGGTGTACGCGGACGTTACACATTACGGCTGGTCTGCCTACGAAAAGCTAACTGCCCTATCGGATGGGTCTGGCCAATTACTAAGCAGCCCGATCACTCCGGGCACACCACTTGATTCGGCTACAAACAATTATAAAGACACTATAAGTTGGAGCCTCGGGATCGACCACGACTACGGAAACGGACTTGTCGTTAGGAGCGGAGTTCATATCGACCCCACCCCAACCAACGATACGGATCGCAGTACATCAACACCGGACAGTGACCGTACTTGGCTTTCAGCTGGGTTGAGTAAGGAAATCACTGAACAAATGGTCTTCGATGCCGCGGTGACCCATATCCTTGCAGACGACGGAAAAATTAACAAAAGCCTATCGGCGAGCAAAGGAGGTGGCTTTGTCAAAGCCAAAGTCGACAGCTCGGTCAACATCCTCTCCCTCGGCCTACGCTACAAGTTCTAATCCCTCGGACTAGAACACCCAAGCCACCCTTTGCGACGCATCGGGTGGCTTTTTTATGCGTCACCAAACCGCGATTTCCCGCCTCACCTATACGTAAACCACCCTTTGGGGCACTGTGATAAACTGCGCGCCTCAAAAATTCACAGGGTTCCAAATGTCTAAGGTTGAATCATTCGAACGCCAGCAACTGCTGGATTGCGGTTACGGAAAAATGTTCGGTCACGGCAACGCACGCTTGCCCGTCGGCAACATGTTGATGATGGATCGCATCACCCACATTAGCGATGAAGGCGGCGAACACGGCAAGGGCGACATTATCGCTGAACTGGATATTCACCCTGACCTTTGGTTCTTCGAATGCCACTTCCCTGAAGATCCGGTCATGCCTGGTTGCTTGGGCCTCGACGCCCTGTGGCAGCTCGTTGGCTTCAACCTCGGCTGGCGTGGCAACCCGGGCAAAGGACGTGCCCTGGGTGTTGGCGAATTGAAATTCACCGGCCAGATTCTGCCCACGGCGACAAAGGTCACCTACCGCATCACCATGAAGCGCGTTATCCAACGCTCGCTCGTGATGGGCGTGGCTGACGGCACCGTCGAAGTGGATGGCAAGGTCATCTACGTCGCCAAAGACCTCAAGGTCGGCTTGTTCAGCTCGACTGACGACTTTTAATATTTACCTGCAAGAGGCAGCAAACATGCAACGCGTTGTTGTTACCGGCATGGGCATTCAGTCCTGCATCGGCACGGACTTGGCCACGGTCAAAGAAAGCCTGTACCACACCAAATCTGGCATCACGGCCAACGCTGAATACGCTGAGCGCGGCATGCGCTCGCAAGTCAGCGGCTCGCTGGAACTTCAGTCAGACCGTATTGACCGGAAACTGATGCGCTTTATGGGTAACGCGGCGGCGTTTGCTTACCTGAGTGCGGTCGACGCGATCGCCGATTCTGGCCTCAGCGACGAACAAGTTAGCAACATTCGCACCGGCATCGTGGCAGGCTCAGGCGGTGCATCCAGCGCCAGCCAAGTCGAAGCTGCGGACATCCTGCGCGACAAAGGCGTTCGCCGCGTCGGTCCGTACCGCGTGACCCAAACCATGGGCTCAACGGTATCGGCTTGCTTGGCAACTGCGCTGAAAATCAAAGGCGTGAACTACTCAATCTCAAGTGCCTGCTCGACCAGTGCGCATTGCATCGGCCACGGCGCCGAGCTGATCCAGATGGGCAAGCAAGACGTTGTGATTGCGGCCGGCGGCGAAGAAGAACACTGGACTTTGTCCTGCCTGTTTGACGCCATGGGCGCCCTCTCGAGCAAATACAACGATACGCCCGAGCGTGCGTCGCGGGCCTACGATGCCAATCGTGATGGATTCGTGATTGCCGGTGGCGGCGGCGCGGTGATACTTGAGTCGCTGGAGCACGCGCTGGCGCGTGGCGCGACGATCTACGGCGAATTGGTCGGCTATGGCGCCACCAGTGACGGTGCCGACATGGTCGCACCCAGCGGCGAAGGCGCCGTGCGCGCGATGCAGCTCGCGGCCAGCACCGTTGACGGCCCGATCGACTACATCAACGCCCATGGCACTTCCACACCCGCCGGTGACATCACGGAATTGAATGCCGTCAAAGAAGCCTTCGGCGACGCGCGCCCAGCTGTCAGCTCGACCAAGTCACTGACTGGTCACAGCCTCGGCGCAACCGGTGTTCAGGAAGCCATTTACAGCCTAATCATGATGCGTGACGGTTTTATCGCCGGCAGCGCCAACGTGGAAGAACTGGATCCGGGCGCGGAAGGTGTCGACGTCGTCAGCACCACCCGAGATCAGGCCCTGACACGGGTTATGTCCAACAGCTTCGGCTTTGGCGGCACTAACGCTTCACTGGTGTTCCAAGCCTACAACGGCTGACCTCACCAGGGCGGCCTTAGTTGTCGCACCCACCGACGTAACAGTTCGCATTGCCCTGAATCGCCGTGATTCGGGCATTGCGCACCCGCTCCCACTCGTCCACCGGGTCCATGGCTGACCAGCGACCCAGCAAATACGTCTGGGACTGGCTCAGCGCCAGCCCGTAACGATCTCGCATGTAGAAATAGATACGCGCCACGTCACCCTGACGGTGCGCAGGCGGCTCGGCCTTGCGGGCCTTGAAGTCGACTTCAAAATCGCAGGCCCCGTAGGCTCGTCGCTCCCCCGGAATATTGCCGAACGCGTAGTTGGCCCGGTCAGCGTTTAGCTCACCGACCGACGGCACCAGGTTGTGCAGGTCCGTGGCCATCCGGAGGTATTCAGGGTCGTTACGTTCGCAGCCTTTGCGCTTGCCCTCGCGCCAGCACGCCCGCTGGTGGCCAATCTGCCAGGCAGGCATCACGTGCTCCCATTCAAGCCGGGCGCCGCGTTTGGCTTGTTTGCGAACCTGGTAACCGCAGCCGGAAGCGTTAATTTTTCGATCCAGAAAACGGCAGCCACAGTAAAACGTGCGCGTGTCAAAGGCATGCGCACGGGTCGCGTCTCGTTTCATTTGGGTGTACCAGGGAATGCCCTCGGCCGCCGCAATCCAGGGCGTCAAGCATCCCAGCAGCAGCGCCCTACTCAGTCGGCGCGTTAAGCGCATCCATCAACCAGGCGCGGACTTGACCGTCGCGTCGACGGTTTACTAGCAAACGCGCCTTCAGGCGAACCCGGCGCCGTGTGGTGTTGAGTATCCGCGTTCGCTTCACGTGTGGAGTCCGTTTCATGTGGCACTCTGCCGGTAGATTTGATCGACAATCTGAATCATTTGACTGCGCCAGGGCAAGCGCTTGATACCAAAGTTTTGCAACAACCGGTCGCAGTCCAGGCGCACGTCCAGCGGCCGTGGTGCGCGTGAGGGCACATCCTGCCCCTGAATCGGCTGCAGCAGGTCGTCCGGTAGGTCTTCGCGCTGCAACGCCTGGGCGTACACCAGCTCACCCATCTCGAACCAACTCGCACTGCCACCACCACCGTAGTGGTAGATACCGTAGGCGGTGCTGCCGAGGTCCAGCTGGCGAATCTGTGCGGTAATAACCCGGGCTAAGTCCGGCGCACTGGTCGGGGTTCCGACCTCGTCCGAAACCATGCGCAGCGTCTTTTGCTCGCGAAAACTGTTCAAGGTTTGCGCGATGAAGCGCCGTGGGTCGGCGCTGAACACCAAGCCGACACGCAGGATAATGTGCGCCGGCAGGATCGATTCAATTTCGGTTTCAGCCTCACGGCAGTAGTGGCCGAACAGGTTCAGCGGTGCCGTCGGGGCGTCCTCTGCGTAGGGGCCGTTCTTGCCGTCGAACACATACTCGCTGGTCAGGTGAATCAAGGTCGCACCCACCTGCCGGCACCCCATTGCCAGATTAACCGGCCCATCCACCAACAGGCGGCGGGCGGCATCCCCTTCGGTTTCGGCTTTGTCGACATCAGGGAATCGCGCGGTGTTGACCACGAAGTTTGGCTCGACCGCGCTGAGGGCGGACATCACACTGGCTTCGCTGGTGATATCCATGTCACTGACGCTCATGCCGGTGACATTGAAGCCCGCCTCGTTAAAGGCCTGCACCAACGCTTTGCCAACTTGGCCGGACGCACCGGTGACCAGCACCGTCGGAGGGGGGAATACGACTGAATTCATGGGCGAAAATTACCATAAATAAGGCCCCAAACGGGGCCCTAGTGTGCGCAAAGAACGCGGGACTTAGAACGGAATGTCGTCGTCCCCGATGTCGTCGGCAAAACCCGGCGGCGGCGCAGCGGGCGCAGCCTGAGCCGGTGCGGGTTGGCGCGGAGCCGAGGGCGCCTGCGGTGCACTGTTTTGCTGGTAGCCGCCACCCTGGGGTGCGCCTCCGCCCATGTTGTCGCCGCGCCCGTCGAGCATCTGCATTTCAGCACCGACGATTTCCGTGGTGTAGCGCTTCTGTCCGGACTGTGCGTCCTCCCACGAGCGAGTGCGCAATGACCCCTCGACGTAGACCTTGCTGCCCTTTTTCAGATACTGACCGCAGATTTCAGCCAAGCGGTTAAAGAACACCACCCGGTGCCACTCGGTGCGTTCCTGCATTTCGCCGGTGTTCTTATCGCGCCATGATTCGCTGGTCGCAATCGACAGGTTAGCGATTTGCGAGCCGTTGTTGGTCGCGCGCATCTCCGGGTCGTTGCCCAGGTTGCCGACCAAAATTACCTTGTTAATGCCTCGTGCCATGAGGGTCTCCTTTTAGTGTCCGGCTCAGTTTATCCGGGGCGTTGGTTAAGCAAATCCGCCAACTCGGATTCATCCAGTGCGTCTTTACTGACTTTTAGGTAGGCCACGGAGCCGGCTGGACTGACCGCGGCCTCAGCCACGCCCGTCACACGCCGCAATTGCGTTTCCCACGCATCCACGGACAGGGCCGATAAATCGATGCCCACCACGCGCGATCGAAGCCGTGGTGGCTCCGCCGTACGATACCGAAGGGCCAACCAAATACAACCGCAGAGGGCCAGCGCAACAAACAGCCCCGACGAACCCAGCGCACCGAGCAATGGGCCGCCCAGCAACCCACCCACAAAGGCACCAAAAAACTGAACGCTGGCGTACAGGCCAGTGGCCGTGCCGCGATCACGAATGGGTGCGGCCTTGGCCAGCAACGACGGTAGCGTGGCCTCTAGCAGGTTAAACCCAAAGAAAAACAGCGCCCCGGCCAAGACAAACATCCAGTATTGATTCAGGCCCAGCGCCAGCAATGCAAAGCCCGCAATTAATCCAGCAATGGCCACGCGCTGGCCACTGACAAGGCGATGACGCGCCTCGACCCAGCCCGTTGCCAAAAATGCGGGCACCGCGCCGAGCAGCATCACGATCATGTAAAGCCCGGTGTGGTCGTCGGCTACAATACCCGCGTCGACGAGTTGCATCGGCAGCGCCAGAAACAGCGCCATCAATACCGCATGCAACAACCCCACCCCAATCACCGACGACGCGACGCCGGGGGCGCGCCAAACCTCTGCAACACGCTGGGCGCTGAAGACGGCCCCCAGGGCACGGATCGGCGCCGGGCGCGGCAACAGGCACGACAGCAGCGCCGCCAGCACCGCCAGCCCGGCGGTTAACTCAAACAGGCCCGACAACCCACGCCAGGGCATCAGCGCTGGCCCCAGCACCAGCGACGCCAAAAAGGTCAATCCAATCGAGATCCCAATCACCGCCATCACTCGGGCGCGCCGCTCCTCACCCGTCAGGTCAACGACCCAGGCCAACAACGACGATGAAATCGCCCCAGCACCCTGCAGCGCCCTCCCCAGCACGAGCTCCAGCATGGTGTCCGCCTGAGCGCACCACCACGACCCCAAGGCAAACACCAGCAGGCCCACAAAGACAATTTTGAATCGACCAATTCGGTCGGACAGCTGACCCAAGGGCACCTGTAAGACGGCCTGGGTCAGTCCATACACGCCGATCGCCAAGCCCAATAACAGGGGCGAATACCCGGGCATGCCGGCGGTCGCTAAGGCCAGCACAGGTAGGACAATGAACAGCCCCATCATGCGCGACGCATACAGGGCCAAAATAATGGCAATTGGCAAAAGCAGAATCCCGGCAAAATAACAGCGCGCACTCTACCGCAAAAAAGCACAGATCGGGGTATTTGGGGCCGCTGTCCACGGCTATACTGAGTGGTTCACTCAACTAAGGTTTACGCGTGGAAAACATCCAAATTCGAGGCGCACGGACGCATAACCTCAAGAACGTTGATCTGGACATCCCCCGGGACAAACTCGTCGTGATTACCGGCCTATCCGGTTCCGGTAAAAGCTCCCTCGCCTTTGACACCCTGTACGCCGAAGGGCAGCGCCGCTATGTCGAATCCTTGAGCGCATACGCCCGTCAGTTCCTGTCGATGATGGACAAGCCGGATGTCGACCACATCGAGGGTCTATCGCCAGCCATCTCGATCGAACAGAAGTCCACGAGTCACAACCCGCGCTCGACCGTCGGCACCGTGACCGAGATCTATGACTACTTGCGTTTGCTGTACGCCCGCGCCGGCGAACCCCGTTGCCCTGACCATGATGTGGCCCTGTCCGCCCAAGCCGTCAGCGACATGGTGGACCAGGTGCTGGCCCTACCCGAGGACAGCAAAGTCATGGTGCTTGCTCCGATCGTGCGTGATCGAAAAGGCGAGCACCTTCACGTGTTCAGCGACCTGCGGGCGCGCGGCTTTATCCGTGTTCGTGTCGATGGCACCGTCTGCGATTTGGACGATGTTCCCGAACTGGATAAGAAGTTCAAACACAGCATCGAAGCCGTGGTTGATCGCCTGAAAACCCGCGACGACCAGCGTGCACGCATCGCCGAAAGCTTGGAAACCGCCTTGGATTTGGCCGGTGGCATCGTCTACCTCGAATCCATGGATGCTCAGTTCCAACCGCTGCTGTTCAGCAACAAGTTCGCCTGCCCGCACTGTGGCTATTCACTCAGCGAGCTGGAACCGCGACTGTTCAGCTTTAACAACCCCGCCGGCGCCTGCACCGAATGTGACGGCTTAGGCGTGCATCAGTTCTTTGACCCCGCACGCGTCGTGGTTGATGAGGATCTGACCCTGGCTCAGGGGGCGATTAAAGGGTGGGACCGACGCAACTATTACTACTTTCACCTGTTGACCGGCGTCGCCGACCAATTCGGCTTTGACACCGATACGCCCTGGGTCGATTTGACCGAGGACCAGCAACACAAAATCCTTTATGGCACGGGCAAGGTCGACATTGATTTTAGCTACGTCAATGACCGCGGCACCCAAGTTCAAAAGAAGCACCCGTTCGAAGGCATTCTTAACAACATCGAGCGCCGCTACCACGACACCGAAAGCCAGCAAGCCCGGGACGAGCTCGCCAAACTCATGGCCACAAAACCCTGCGGCGCCTGTGGCGGCAGCCGTCTGAACAAAGCGGCCCGCCACGTCTGGGTCGGTGACAAGCGGCTGCCTGAGATCGTTGACTACCCAGTCGGCGTGGCACACGAGTATTTCAACGCCCTAGACCTGCCCGGCCATCGCGGTGAAATCGCGTCAAAAATCCTCAAAGAAATCCAGGACCGATTGGGCTTCCTGGTCAACGTTGGCCTAGACTATTTAAGCCTGTCACGCAGCGCCGACACCCTGTCCGGTGGCGAGGCTCAGCGCATCCGTCTGGCCAGCCAAATCGGCGCGGGCCTGGTCGGCGTCATGTACGTGCTCGATGAGCCCTCAATTGGTTTGCACCAACGCGACAACGAACGCCTGCTGGGGACCCTGACGCGATTGCGCGACCTCGGAAACACAGTGATTGTCGTCGAGCACGACGAGGACGCCATCCGCAGCGCCGATTACGTGATCGATATCGGCCCCGGTGCCGGCGTGCACGGCGGTGAGGTGGTCGCCCGCGGCACCGCCGCCGAGGTCATCGCCAACCCCAACAGCTTGACCGGCCAGTACCTGTCCGGGACCAAGCACATCGAGATGCCGGCGAAGCGCTTGCCACCACCGGAGGACAAGTGGCTGCGCGTGATAGGCGCCAGCGGGCACAACCTGAAAGACGTCAATCTGGACATTCCCGTTGGCGTTCTGACCTGCATCACGGGCGTCAGTGGCAGCGGCAAATCAACACTGATCAACCGCACGCTGATGCCTGCCGCCGCCCGCGCTTTGAATGGTGCGCAGCTGATTGAACCAGCCGAGCATAAGGCGATCGAAGGGCTGGAACACTTCGACAAAGTCATCGACATCAACCAAGCGCCGATTGGACGCACGCCGCGCTCGAATCCGGCGACCTACACTGGCATTTTTACGCCTATTCGAGAGCTGTTTGCCGCCACTGAGGAAGCGCGCACCCGTGGCTACAAACCCGGTCGCTTCAGCTTCAACGTCAAAGGCGGCCGCTGTGAGGCCTGCCAGGGCGACGGCCTGATTAAGGTCGAGATGCACTTCCTGCCTGACGTCTACGTCGAGTGCGACAGTTGCCACGGCAAGCGCTATGACCGCGAAACCCTGGAAGTTCGCTACAAGAACTCCAATATCAGCGAAGTGCTCGGCATGACCATTGAGGACGCCTGCGAGTTCTTCGCCGCGGTGCCGCAAATTAGCCGCAAGCTACAAACCCTGCTGGATGTAGGACTGGGCTATGTGCGCCTCGGCCAAAGCGCGACCACCCTATCCGGTGGTGAGGCCCAGCGCGTCAAGCTGGCAAAGGAGCTGTCGCGGCGAGACACAGGGCGAACCCTTTATATCCTCGACGAACCCACCACGGGGCTGCACTTCCACGACATCGAACAGCTACTGAAGATGCTGCAGCGACTGAAAGATGCCGGCAATACCGTGGTCGTGATCGAGCACAACTTGGATGTCGTCAAAACCGCAGACTGGGTGGTTGATTTGGGACCAGAGGGTGGCGATGGCGGCGGTATGATCGTCGCCACTGGCACGCCCGAGGATGTGGCCGATAATGCCGCCAGCCACACGGGCGTGTTCTTGAAGGATATTCTAAAGGTGGCTAAGCGAGCGGTCGCTTAGTCAACGTTAACGGGCAGCGGCTCGCTGGGCTCAACCGGTAGCCCTGCCGCCACCCAGGCGTCGGTGCCGTCGGCGAACCAAAACAGTGAGCGGTACCCCATGGCCGCCAAATGCTGGGTGGCATTCCACCCCATCCAGCAGTCCTTAATGCAGTACACCACAATCGGGTGCCACTTGTTCTCAGCCGTCAAGGTCGCAACGGTTTCAGCCAGATACGCCTGCATGTCGTCTTCGGATACACCAAACCCGACGTTCGGGGTCCACACGGATCCCGGGATGTTCTCCCGTGGGGTGTGCTCGGGCCAGGTGCCGTCCAGCTCATCGTAACGACCGCTGGGAATCGACAGGACGTCCAGCAGCACCGCGCCCGCGTCCGCCAAGGCCTTGGTTTCCGCCGCGCCCACACGAATGCCACCCGGCACATCCATGGGCGTTTCGCTGGTGTAATGATGAATGCGTAACCCCGTGTCAGGGTCGAAGTCTGTGTCAGCGGCCTGGGCGGTGAATCCCAGGCTCGCCGCTAGTACTGTAATTAACCAGTTGGTCACTTAGCCGATGCGCCCTCAACGGTCAGGCCCAGTGAAGTCCAAGCCTGCATACCACCGCGGTAGTATTTCAGCTTCTCGACAGGATAGCCAAGGTTGACCATGCTGTATTTTGCGCGTTTAAACATGGCAGGCGTTTGACCGCACCAGTAACCATTGCAATAGCCGACCACGGTCTTGGCTTCGTCAAAGTTCAAGGTGCCGTCGTCGTTTTCGATCACACCAAACACTTCGGTCATGTAGAACAATGCGTCGTCCTTCACATCGGCGAAGTTTTTGTACGACACGTTCGTGGTGCACGGGATATGCAGGCGCTCGTGCCAATCTTCGGTACGGGTGTCGACCACGATGATCGAATCATCAACGCCGGCCCGTTCCATGAAGTCGATGAACTCAATTTCGCCCAGTGTTTCGATGCCCTCGGCCACGGAGATCGGCTGGGGCGTGCCCTGACCGGTCTTATTGTAAGCTTCGTGGACTTGGTTGCCGGGGGTCGCGTTTCGCTTGATGACGCAGGTTTTATCGCCCATCTCGACCTGAACTTCGGTCACGCCGCGTTTGATCGCCGGCACGCTTGACGCGGTCTCCGAGGCCATCGCCATGGTTGAGACAAACATGCTTGAGGCGATTGCGCCCGCCGCTAAAAGGGAAGGTGTTTTTATCATGCTGTGATTCTCCTATTTCCGTGGAAATTCTAATGCCTTTAAGGCATAACAATAGACGCAATTAGTATAACGAGGCACCTATGCGATTTACCTACTCTTTGATGGCACTGGCCGTCGCCGCCACCCCCGCGCTGGCACAAACTCAAGTGACCACGGCTGGCCTGCTTGCAGACCATTATGAAGGCGAAGGCAGCACGGCGGTACTGGTCGTGCATGGGACACTGGCGCACAAGCGCATGGAAATTATCGAAACCCTAGCGACGCT
>CAKZQE010000275.1 GCA_937139465.1 uncultured Gammaproteobacteria bacterium | reverse complement strand
GACCGAATTCGCCCCAGAAACGCGATGTTGTCGGGGTGATCCTTGTCGTAGACGTGTTGCTGGAAGAAATAGGGGTTGTCCGCTGTGCCGCCGACACCGACGTCAAACGACGACATGTCCCGAGCCGGGTTATCGCGGAACTCCGGGTCGTGCATGTAAAAGTTTGCAGTATCCAAGCGGAACCCATCGACGCCGAGCTCGAGCCAGAAACGCATTTCACCCAACACGGCGTCCTGAACGACCGGGTTGTGCAGGTTCAAGTCCGGCTGTGAGCGCAGGAAGTTGTGCATAAAGTACTGCTTGCGCTGGCCGTCCCACTCCCACGCACTGCCACCAAAAATGGACATCCAGTTGTTCGGCGGCGTGCCATCGGGCTTAGCGTCCTGCCAGATGTACCAGTCGGCCTTGGGGTTGGTCGTGTCCTGGCGGCTCTCGCCAAACCAGGCGTGCTCGTCGGAGGTGTGGCTGATGACCTGATCGATAATGATCTTGATGCCCAATGAGTGGGCCTTATCCAGCATGACCTTGAAATCATCAATGCTGCCAAAGGTCGGATCGACGTCGCGGTAGTCCGACACGTCGTAGCCAAAGTCCTTCATCGGGGACTTGAAGAAGGGTGACAACCAAATCGCATCGACGTTCAGGCTAGCGACGTATTCCAGCTTGTCCGTGATGCCTTTCAGATCACCCACACCGTCATGGTTCGCGTCGGCGTATGAACGGGGATAAATTTGATAGATGACACCACCGCGCCACCATGGGTTTTCACTGGTCATGGGCTTTCCTGGAAATAGTTGTACGCGCGGGCGCGCGAGATTTGTTACGCCGAAAGTCTAAAGTGATTCAGCGCGTTGTAAATACGCAGCCGCTATTCGTTGTTGATGCTGGCATCGATGCGCAGAAGGATGTCGATCAGCGGCTGCGGAAAGTGCGCAGCCTGGGCATAGGCCTCGCCCATGGGGCCGATATTGCATGGCGCTGGCAGCGGACCACCCGCGGCAATCACCAGTCGCACCTTTTCCAGAAATACGAACTGAAGCCAGCATGGAAAACTCATGGTATCGAGGCAAAACGGCTGAGTGCTCGCAAAGGCAGATTCCGGCGGACGCTCCTGCAGATACAGGCCATGCTCGACCAGGGCGGCCTCCAGGGCATTTAAATGCGGCTCGACCGCCCGTGTTGGGCCGGTCATTGCGCTTGCACCTCGCGCAGGCCGTCTTCTAAACGCTGGGTCAGCCGGTTGGTCTGGATACGGAACTGATCGATCGAGCGCAGGCGCTCAGAAATTTCGGTCAGCTCACGGCGCTGGACCGTGATCTGGTCCTGCAATAAGGCAATGTCGGCGGACCGGTCCGGCTGGAGCACGGGTTGCTGGGCCGCCAAGGTTGCGACCTCGACCAAACGCCCTTCCAGTCGATCCAGTTGCGAGCGTTGCTCGTCCAGGTTCGCTTGGTTGTCACTGGTGATGCCCTCGACCCGAACCAGACCGGTTTGCAGCGCCCCGGATTCCTCGGTTTGACGGGCCAAGGCCGCGGTCAGCGGCGCAAAGCGACCGGCCACCGATTCAATCAACTCGTCCTGCCCGCTCAGCCGTGCCTCCATGCCCCCCAGACGGGTTTCCAGGGCCGCCAACGAATTGGCCAGGGTCGTGACCCGACCGGTCAGGGATTGACTGGTGTCTTTGTTTTGACCGAGATCCGCCAACAAGGCATCCAGGCGCGCCGTGACCGCGTTCAGCTGGGTTTCTTGCTCGCGCAAGGTGGACTGAACGCGTTTGACCTCGGCGGCGTTAGCGCTGACGCCTTGGCCCGTGACCAAATCGAGCCGATTGGCCAGTTCGTCGTCGACAATGCCTTGGTTTTTCTGGGTTCGTGCGAGCTGCTGGAGCTCGGACTGGGTTGCCTCCAATGCACGCGCCAAACGGGCGTTGGTGGATTCCACCGCATTGCCCTGCAGCTGCGCGCGGCCTTGGGCGTTGAGACCCAGGTAGCCAAGACCCGCCAGCCCGGCCAGATTCAGCACTACCAGTAACCAAAGGAAGGCGCCTGCGCCGGACTTTTTAATCACCACTTGAGGCTGGGCGCCGGCTGAGGATCGACGTTCGATACTGGGTTCGTCGAGGGCGTCTAGGTCCGACAGTCTAGGTTCTTGGCGCATGGGGTCTCCTGAATGCCGCCCATGTTAGCATCGGGACCAGCGCATACAACGTCCCCCGTTGATTTGTCACGGCCGCGCCCTTATAACCCTGCAAACGTATTTTAATCCACACACGGAGTTCGCCCCATGGCTTTTGAATTGCCCGCCCTGCCCTACGCCAAAGACGCCTTGGCACCGCACATCTCAGAGGAAACGCTGGAGTTCCACCCCGGCAAGCA